>NZ_DCEN01000060.1:2080-12076 GCF_002316955.1 Proteiniphilum sp. UBA1028 | reverse complement strand
TACTCCGGATCCTTGTTCAGCCTGCGAAGATCCCAGAACGGAATCATCGTCTGGATATACTCGTTTGCCTTCTCGTCAATAATCTTATTCACCGCCTCTTTGGTCGTCGATGCAGTAGCATCCGCATAAAACTCGGGAAAAATACGTGTCTTACGCACCGTGTTCAACAAGTCCATGGCCGCATTGATATTGCTTGCCCCCCCTTTACGCGCCAGGCACTCGGCCTTGATGTAATACATCTCGGGCGAGGTAATGCCCCCCACGTTCATCATTTCGCCATGGATGCCGAAATACAAATCCTCGTTCGTGCTGGCATAATAGCGTCTCTTCCAGTGAGTACGCAAACGGGCGTCGCCCTCCTCAAAACGTGCTGCGCGATGCAGCGGAATGCCCATGCTTTTGCCGCTGATACCGCTCCAGTCCAAGGCGGAGCCATAACGGAAGATATAATTCTCCGGATTCGTTTTGGCCATCGGCTTGCACTTCGTACTGTAACTCGACGAGGGGAACCCCGGAGCCGGCTCCGCATAGCGGGCTGCGTCGGCTTCGTAATACGCAATCCAGTCGAACAGCGCATCGTTCATGCCCAGTGCCAGGTCCGCATATTTTAATGCGTTTTCGTAATCACTCATCGAAAGATACACCCTGGCAAGCATTCCATATCCTGCCACTTTGGTCGGATGGTGATAGGTTTCTCCCTCAAGGGGAAGATGCTCCAGCGATGCATGCAGGTCGTCAAGAATAAAATCATACAACTCCCCGATCGTTACCTGGGGAGAGGGTGCCTCCACGCTCGAAGAGGTCACCAGGGGAATGGACGGTTTATCCAGCGTGGAAGGACTGTACTGATCCGCATGATAATTGGCCACGTGGAAATAGAACATCGCCCTTAACATGTGCGCCTGCGCCTTGATCATCCGCCGTTGCTCCTCGGTGCATTCCGTCATCTTGTCTGCTTCCTCAATAATGAGATTGGCATAGAACACACCCGAATAGTTGTTCGTATACAAATAGTAATCGTTTGTATTTTCGTCGGCCCGGTTTATCGACTCATCCCAGTTGTAATTTGCGTGCGTCAGCTTTGTATTCAGCTGCGTCGGGCTCCTGTACACGTCGTTCATCAACACATACACCTGTCCCATTTCGCTGTTATACCCATCGAAATACTCGTTTTTCAGGAAGTTGTTAAAGTCGTCCCAGGTAACCGGTATTGCCTGCCCTTTGGGTATTTCGTTCAGATACTCCGTGCAGGATGAAAGCAGCAATGCTACGATCGACAATGCTATTAATCTTGTATAAACCACTATTTTATTCATGTTGTCTCCGCTATTAAAAGTTCAAGTATAATCCCCATACGTAATTGGGCCTGTCGTATGCTCTCAGGTTATATCGTGCTCTGCTGTCGAACGCGATGGTGGAAAGGTTCTCCACATTAAACTGCACTCTTGCGCCCGACAAGGATGCCCTCTTGCACCACTTTTGCGGAACACGGTATGCAAACGAAATATTCCGGATGCGAATGTTCGAAGCATCGTAAATAAACAAATCCGAATAAGCGTAGAGCGTTGTGCGGTAGGAGTTGTACACATCCGTCTGATTCGAGAACAGCAGGCGGGGCACATCGGTCCTGGCTTCGTCGCCCGGGCTTCTCCATCGGTCATTGATGCTCTTGTAGGTACTATTTATCAGCCCGTCGGTCATGCTTATTGTCGGAATATCCGTTCCCCTCAGTTTATGTCCCAGGGCAAACGTGAGCATGGCAGAAAACTCGAAATCCTTGTAACGCAGTCTGTTGGTAAACGTACCGCTTTGTACCGGAATGGAAGTGCCGGCATATACCATCTCCTTGCTTGTATCCACTCTCGAGGACACCGGTTCCCCCTCCACGTTATAAATCTGAGGGTCCCCCTCCGCGTTCAGCCCGGCCCACTTAAACGCATACAATCCATAGAGCGGTTTCCCGATTCTGGCATACGTTGTGGGAAAACTGATCAGCATGTTCGCCGACTCGGTGGTGCTTTGCAGTTTTTTCACTTCGTTCTTATTCAAGGCATACAAGAGCGAGGCGTTCCAGCTGAAATCGCGGCTCTTTATCAGTTCCCCGTTCAGCGCCAGCTCAACCCCCCGGTTAACCATCTCGCCGTTATTCACCAACATGGTGCCGTAGCCAAACCCCTGCGTCGCGCTCAATGGAGTATCTGCAAGCAGGTCCGCGCTATATTTGTTGTAATAATCCACCGATCCCGACAGCCGGTTGCCAAACAATGCAAAATCGACCCCCACGTTCGTCGTGGTCGTTTTCTCCCAGCGAAGGTCCGCATTCGGCGGAGACTGAACAAGGCCTGCCAGCCCGCCAAACTGATAGGAAGTAAAGTAGGTGGCAATCAGATAGGGAGAAGAAGAATTCCCGATATTGCCGCCAATACCGTGCGTGGCCCGCAACTTCAGCATATCAATCCCGTCCACGTCGAAGAAGTTCTCCCGGTCAATGTTCCAGCTCAAGCCGGTAGACCAGATCGGTTTCTTCTGATACTTCGACCCGGTCGCCCACAGATTTGAGCGGTCCCAGCGAAGGCTTCCCGAGAGCACGTACCTCCTGTCGAACGTATAGGAAGCGTTGGAGTACAACGACACAAAACGATCCAGGTCCTCCCGCATATAGCGGCTGTTGTCCGGATTAAACGGAGCATAGCCCAGTATCCCGTAGAAGTAGCTCGACAGATCCTGCTCGTTGTACGTGCCCCAGGTCAATGTTTGCGGGTCATACCCATAAAACGTGTTCGCCTGATGTTTCAGCAGTCTGTGCCGAATCTCCTGTCCCCCAATCCAGGCAAGCTCGTGCTTATCGCCGAACGACCTGTTCAGGTTCAGCTGATGGCGGAACACGTAGGCCGACGCTTCGTTATTCTCGGTTGCGAAACTATCCCCGTTTGGCAAATTATAGGTCAGCGCACCCGGTGTACCCGTAACAAAGTTATTCACGAAAGAGCGCATGCTCTGAGATTGAATCTCCTTAAAGTACTCCCCTTTATGTTCCGAGCGCTCGTTCTGGAACATGATGTTGTAATTCAGCCAGGAAGTGAGATCCATTTTAAGGTTGGCATAGGTACGCGTCTCGAACGACGTTGTTTCGGTCAGGTTATAATTCAACTCATCCATTGGCGTGATGGTCTCGTCATACAAGCCATACTCCTCAATAAGGTCGTTCCTGTTCGACGTATTTTGCGTGATTGCCGGCACGTGGCTCCCGTCCGGCGCTACCAGCGCGTCGTACGGCATGATCGAGAATCCCGGGTTGTACATGTTGTACGACTGGCCATTTTCCTTTCCGTGTTTGATATACACCCCCAGGTCGAACGTCAGCCAGTCGGTCACCTTCATGGAATTTGTAATGTTGATTCCCAGCTTCGAATCCTTCGAGTTCACGTCGGCATACTTGTTGTTCCAGTAGGAAGTGGAGAAGTTAAACGAATTCCTGTCGCTCGCCTTTGCCACCCGCAGGTTATACTGCTGGTACAAAGGATTGCGTTTCGCATACTCCGCCACCTGGTCGTAATACTGATATCCCAGTCCGGCCAGGTTGTCGAGCATCCTGTTTCCTTCGTCCATCCCCACTTTTTGGGTATACATATCCAGTAACAGGTCAACCCCTTTGGAGTATTTCCCCCCGTCTCTGATGCGGGCAGCCACTTGCGATGCCACTTCGCCCCCCTGGAGCAGGTTCGAGGTCTTCACCCAATCGCGCTGCATCTCGATCACGTCGGCCGCGTTCGTCAAATTCCCCACATAGTAGGCATAGGGCTGAACCGTCAACGTGGACGAAAAGTTAATATCCGTTTTCCCCTGTTTCGCCTTCTTCGTGGTAATCACGATCACCCCGTTTGCCGCCCGCGCACCGTAGATCGATGCCGCCGCCGCATCTTTCAGTATCGTGATGCTCTCAATATCCTCCGGATTCATCTCCGGCATATTCTCCTTCAGTTCCCCCGACCGGTTAATGCTCGAATTCTCCACCGGGAAACCATCGATCACCACCAGGGGAGACGTCGGAGAGTTCATGCTGGTCACACCCCGAATGTAGCCATCCACATATCCGGCAAACTGTCCTTCCAGGACAGCACCCAGATTATCAATACGCTTAATCTCCAGGTCCCTCGAGTCCACCTTGGCAAAAGCTCCGGTCGACCTCTCCTTCGGCAAGGTCTGGTACCCCGTCACAACGAGCTCCGCCAGCATCTTGGCCGACTCTTTCAGTGTCACGTTCATCACCTCCTTTTGTGCGGCCGACAGCGTCACGGTCTCCATCCCGATAAACGAAAACTCCAAAAAAGAATTCTCCTCGGGAACCACAATCGTAAAATTTCCATCCACATCGGTCACGGTGCCTGTCTGAGAGCCCGCCACATACACGGCAGCGCCCGGAAGCGGTTGATTCATCTCGTCCGTCACCTTCCCGGTTATCTCCTTTTGCTTTCTGGGTTTGCCCTGTACCTTCCCGGGCAACACCGTGATGTACTTACCCTCAATCTTGTAGGTAAGCGGCGTTCCCTTCAGCAAAAGAGGCATCATTTCCCCCGCTGTTTTATTTTTTTCCGAAACCGTCACGTTGAAGCCCTGCACATCTTCATACGTGAAAAGAACCTTGTAGTCCGACGCCCTCTGCAGCTTGATCAGCGCCGACGATAATGGTTCCTGCTTACACTCGATCGAAATTTTTCTTTCGGTTTGCGCCGACAACGAAAAATTGATCCCCAAAAACGCTATCAGTAAGTAAATCCAGTGAACCCCACTTACTTCAGAATTGAATAATTTGCTCATGTTTTGTTTCGATAAGATTGTATTGTATACCGTAAAATAATAAAAAACGTGCTACACACGAAATAATACACGAATTCGTAACAGGAATGGGTACCCTGTTAACAGATATTAACCTCGTGCGGCACAACGAATGCTACTGGATGACAATTCGATTATCGACGAAGGAAGCGCGAACTTTTTGCAGCCTGTTCAGGTTATCCAAAACATGCTGCAGGCCCGCATTTCTATCCGCCACAAAATGCAGATGATATTTTGAAATTGAAGGATTCACAAAGGAGATATCCACGTTATACCAACGTCCGATATCTTTCACAATGTCGCCAAGCGCCACATTATTAAAATAAAAATACCCCTCTTTCCACTGGGTAATTCCATAGGTATCCACCTCTTCCAGCACAAAACCACCCTCCGGGTTTAGACAGACATCCTGTCCCGGCTTCAAGTAGACTCCCTCGTTTGTAGAAAGATGATTCACCCGCACACTCCCCTCCACTAATGTAATATGCTGAGGATTGCCCGAGTAGGACTTCACATTAAACTGCGTTCCCAGCACGTGCGTCCGCAGCTCCCCCGTATTCACCACAAACGGTCGTTTTTCATCCCTGCTCACCTTAAAGTAAGCCTCCCCCTCCAGGAAAACCACCCGCTCGCTGTTCCTGAATTGCGAAGGATAGTACAACCTGCTCTCGGCATTGAGCCAAACCTCCGTGCCATCGGCCAGCACCACCTTGAAGCTCTTCCCCCTTGGTATCGTCAAAGTCTGCATTTCCTCCTTCGTGGTATGCCGTAAGTCGATGCTGTTTTCGTCCACCTCGATGCCCCCCATTGCCAGGATGCTATCAGACTCCACACCCCCTATCCTATGCACCACTCCACTCTCCGACGACAGCGTAATCCCCTCAACGTTGTCGATCGCCTCAAAAACAACCGTCTCCCCGTTTGCAACCCCCTCTTCCGCCGGCACCTGAAACAACCGGATATTCAGCAAAAGGACCACCATGGCACAGGCAGCCACGCCGGCCCCGAAGCTCCAGAGAAAAACCGGCCCTCTTTTTCTCTCCGCCGTTATTTTTCTGTTCGCAAACCGGACCCATTCCTTCTCCACCTCCGGAGCAGGGAACTTCTGCCGGGCAAACACCTCTGCGCTCATTCTCAGCAAGTCAGCGCTATCCGCGATCTCCTCCTCAAGCTTCTCCATATTTTGATTCAGATCATCCATATACTATTGTTCTCGTATATACAACACGTTTACCCCCCCATTTCGGGTACATAAAAGCTCATAAAAATTCATCGCGTAACATTTTTAAAGCTTTCATAATATGTTTTTTCACACCATCGGTCGTAATCTCCAGCACCTCGGCCACCTCCCTGTACTTCTTGTTGTTAAAGAAGCACTCCTCCAGCACAAACCGTGTTCTTGATGGCATACGTTCAATCACCCCGGCAACCCTCTCCAACCGTTCATCCATCTCCGTATTCGGAAAAAAGGCATGCCCCTCCGCTGCTTTTAGTTGAATCTCTCTATATTTGTCCTCGATGGCCTGGCGCCTGAGATAATCAATGCACCTGTTGCCCACGCTCGAGTAGAGGTAGGGCGTCAGCTCCCCCTTCACGGCCAGCCTGTCGTAATCATCCCAGGCCGACTCAAACACATCGCCCACAATATCCCTACAAGTCTCGCTGTCACGAACATAAGAGAGGGCATAATAATAAAGCCGGGAATAATTTTCCGTGAAAATTTTCCCGAACTCATTTTCTTTACTTTTCTTCCCTCTCACCATGGATGACACGCAATACCAATTTGCAGAACAAAATTACCTAAAATAATCGAGATTGCATGCTTAACGCTATGTCCCGGTTAAGTTAGTAATTCCAATAGATAAAAAAACTGCACGAGTCCTGCTCGTTTTCATTAAATTATCCTACATTTGCAAACGATATGTGGTTAGTTAGTAAAACCTTCCCATGATTAAAACGAGAAAAGAGGCTAGAAGATAAAACGGCAACACAACGTAAACAAAAAACGAATATCATGAAAAATAAATGCTCCTGGATCTTTATGGTTTTACTCCTTGTGATAGGCGGGCTTACCTTCATTGGATGCAGCAACGACAACGAAGAAGAAGATAATCTAGGAGCTTCCCGGCCAAACCCCAACATGTTAACCGATTTGTCACAGCCCGGTGCCTTTATAAATTGGACCTTGTGGGAGAGTCACTCGTTATTTGGTTATACCATGAAAATAGAGTTCACCTCTAAGGAGTGCACTTACACACTTCAAAGAAATGGGACAGTCGAAACCAGCGCTAAATATTCACACAGCTTCAACTATCCCACCGTTACCCTTACATCCATTAATGAGGATAAAGAGGTAATCACCGGAACAATTGCCAGCTATCCATTTAAAGCCGACGACATCACGTTTAAGAACTCCAAAAATGAAACCGTCTGGATGCAGATGACACGAAAGAAATAGCTTCACTTATGAATCAAACGCAAGCATAACCGAATACTTACCATGTTAAAATGGCAGATAAAATTGCCACGATAGAATCTTATGTCTATTTTTGAAACTCATAAAAAAATGTTACCTTTGCAGTCCATAAAATGAGCGAGTTAGAGAATAAGTCTGAGATAAACTATGATTCAGCAAGATTACTTCACGATAAGGCACATTATCCATCTGTAGCACATTGTTCGTACTACAGCTGTTATCAGTTATTCAGACATATCTGGTTCTATAAGATGGGTAAAACTGACTCAGACTTAAAATTTATTACTGATCATTCAAAAAATAAAAGAGCTGAAAGAAAAGGATCCCACGATATCCTCATAAATGAGATTCAACTGTACATTAAAGGGAACAATTCAAGCGATTTCCGTGTTATTAATTCAAATATAATGCAGCTTAAAAGATTGAGAAGTTCCGCTGATTATGATGATAAAGCATTTCTATACAGCGAAAGCTTAAACTCTATACAGCTATCAAACACTTTAAGATCGGTACTAAAAAAGTATTTACGCAAATGACACCTAACGAATTTATCATTTCAAAATTACAATCCTTTATTCACGATTTCCCTGAAACCCGCGTTCGGTACGAACATGATAAACTTTCAGATACACATTTTGTGGAAGTCGTGCCTAATGAAGTATATTATTTGAGTGAAAGATATATCGCGTGGGAGAGTAAAATGTTTGATGAGTTTGTAGATCAATTTCCACACGAAAATATTGGTTTCATATCGGATGATGCCCTTGTTGGATTAGAGAATATTGACTTTGAACTAAAGGGACTTCATTTTGACATGCCTTGTATCTCATCCACAAAAAGTATTATAATTGAAGAGACGAATTTAGAAATATCAAGTTTTGTAAATTCAGTAACTATCCATGACATCACCATTTCAACCGATATCAATCATCACTTTAGTAACAATCCAATAAATGGACTCACTGATATTGGGCAATTTACAAATTTGCCAAAAGCATCTTAGAAATGGGAAATGATAACAAAGATATGGAATCCGGCTTCAGGATACATAATATCCTTTTACTGGAGAGCGATTTTAAAAGGGTACCGAATGTTGTATTTGACGACCCTTCAATCACACATGACATTCGAATTGAAGGGGAAGTAACTGTAAATGCAGAAAAAAACATCGTATCTGTCATACAAACGCTCCATTTCTCTCAAATCTTAAACGAAGAAAAACAAATATCAGCTACCATTAAAATGATTGGTGTATTCGAAAAAACTGGGGAATCGGTAATCGATCTTGAAAATTTTGGTAACGTAAATGGTGCTGCTATTATATATCCCTATATTAGAGAACATCTGACCAGCCTGTCAGTAAAAGCAGGAGTTGGCATTATCCTGTTACCGCCGGCGAACTTTACCGCTTACAATAAATAGCTTCAACTCCTCCATCATTGCCGGGCGGGCGCATACTTATAATACTACCTCAGCGCCAAATGACAATTTTGTAGAAACCCAAACAGGAGCATCTGGCAGAAATCGATTTTGTACTTCAAATCAATGACTCCGTAATACCTGTTGCAACTCCACTATTCTCCCAATGAAGCAATAGAAATCACGTTGACACCATCTGGCCGTGTATAACTCATTCCAGTACCTGTGATGATGTTTAAAGAAGTCGGACCCGATGATTTATCCTTATCAACCACTTCGTTTAATTTCAACAAATTGCTGGCTGCCTCATCATGCATCCCCACACCCAATTTCACTTCAAAAGCAGCCCAAGCACCGCTATTTTGCCTGACTATGGCATCAATTTCCAAACCGGCTGAGTCGCGATAATGTGAGACTTCTGCATCATTGGCCCTTGCGTACATTTTTAAATCATGATAAACGAGCGATTCAAACAAGAACCCACAATATTTCAGATCTTTCAATAGCGCCTCTTTGGTTAATCTAAGCGCGGCTATAGCCAGGGAGACATCACAAAAATGCCGCTTTGGAGATTTCCGCAACGAATTTGCAGATCGTATATGCAGATTAAATGCGGGTTGTTCTTCAAAAATCATCAATCGTGACAATGTATCCAGATAATCAATGATCGTCGGCCGTGATAAATCAGCATCTTCCACTGTTTTCATATCTTTAGCCAACGTGGTATTATCCACCAATGTAGACACATTTCGTGCGATTGAGCGAAGCAGCATTCGTACTTTCCCCGGGTCTCTTCTCTTGTTTGAAACCCTGCTCATATCGATATCTGCCAACAAATCCACATACCCCCTGTTCAATAACAGGGCCTCTTCGAGAGGAACACCAATGAGGGCGGGCCAGCCTCCCTTCATCATTCTTTCAATGATTACTTCAAGGGAAATTTCATTCTGCGAAAAAGAGATACGATCTCCACGCAATAATCCTGACATACTCACCGCTCCCGTCGAATAACCCATCTCCCGCCACGACATTGTCTGCATTTCTACGATTGTAAAACGCCCCGATCCGCTATGCAGTCTTCCCTCTTCGTCGGGATTTGCCGACCCGGTGAGAATAAATTGTCCTTTTTGCTTTCTGTCGTCTACTTCATGACGCACATAATTCCATAATTTCGGTTGTTCCTGCCATTCATCCAGTAAGCGAGGAGTTTCTCCCACCAATAGCATTTTGGGATCAATCGACATGATTACAGGCACCTGTTCATC
>NZ_DCEN01000060.1:1788-1928 GCF_002316955.1 Proteiniphilum sp. UBA1028 | reverse complement strand
AAAGAAGTGCTATTTTACAAATTAATACGATACTGTTTTACAAATTACCATATTTTTACTTTACATATTACTAAATGTCATAACAAGTCTTCACAATAAATCGCTTCAACTCCTCCATCATTGCCGGGCGGGCGCATACT
>NZ_DCEN01000060.1:341-1623 GCF_002316955.1 Proteiniphilum sp. UBA1028 | reverse complement strand
CTGCTTCTGCTCCTTTTTCATTTTCTGTTTGTAGTCCATCACATCTTCATATTTAATTCTTCTATGTTTGCCTACTTTAGTATATTCTATTCCCCCTTCCCCCAGCAATTTCACTAGATAAGGTCTTGAACATCCTAAAATTTCAGCTGCACTTTGAGTAGTGACTTCGGTAGCCAGAGGTACAATGGAAATGGGTTTACCCTGACTCATTGCCTTGAGTATTTCACTTAATAAATTCAATGCTTTTAAAGGAAGAATAATTCTTTCTCTGGTTTCCTTAATCTCTATTTCCACCTGGTCCAATTTTAATTGTTTTATGGAGGAAATGAGAGAAATGTATGACTTCTGCGCTAATTCTCGTTCACGCTTATTTGGTCTTTGAATATTATTTGGGAAAATCAAAATTATTCCTTATTTTTGTGAACTGAACATTGAAATTAATCCAATGAATAGTTCTCGAAATAACGACTTGATTTTGTCTGTTTTCAGCGATACACGAACTGTATTCACGCTGAACGATGTTGCCATGCTCATCGGAGAGAGCGAATTCAAGAAGCTGAATGAGCGATTGAATTATCATGTCCGCAAAGGCAAGCTGCTTCGTCCACGAAAGGGCATTTACGTCAAACCCGGATATAAACCCGAAGAGTTGGCCTGTACGCTTTATACTCCATCTTATATCTCGCTTGAATATGTACTGCAAAAGGCCGGCGTTGTCTTTCAATATGATGAACGGATAACCGTCGTCAGCTATTTAAGCCGGAGTGTGGATATCGAAGGCCGCATTTATGCCTATCGAAAAATCAAGGGTGAAATCCTGATTGTGACACAGGGTATCCTCCAAACCGGTAATGTAAACATTGCTACACCTGAACGTGCCTTTCTGGACATGCTCTATTTGAATAAGGAGTACTATTTCGACAACCTGGCCCCCCTTGACAAAAATTTGATCATACAACTTTTGCCGGAATATCAATCAAAAACACTTACGGCAAAAGTGAAAAAGCTGTTCGCCAATGGTTAATATCAACAAACATAAATTTTTTCTGATGCAGATACTCAAAGATATCTATTCAGATATTGAGTTGGCAAACTGTCTTGGCTTCAAAGGCGGAACGGCGTTGATGTTCTTTTACGATCTGCCCCGTTTTTCGGTCGATTTGGATTTCAACCTGCTCAACCCTGCCAAAGAAAAAACGGTGTACGAAAAGGTGCGAAAAATTCTATCGAAACAGGGTAAGATATTCGACGAGGCAATGAAGTTCTACGGTCCGATTATCGT
>NZ_DCEN01000060.1:0-154 GCF_002316955.1 Proteiniphilum sp. UBA1028 | reverse complement strand
CTGGGTATCAACATGCAGGTAATGGTCGCTTCTGACATGTTTGCCCATAAACTCTGCGCCATGCTTGACCGTGGAGAAGTGACAAATCGCGATATCTTCGACAGTTGGTTTTTCATGCAGAAACAAACGCCGATAAACAAAGATATTGTTGAGA
>NZ_DCEN01000019.1:0-5462 GCF_002316955.1 Proteiniphilum sp. UBA1028 | reverse complement strand
ATATATACAACCCTTACGTTACTCTGTTCAGCATTTTTCTTGCTGAACGGATGCCAGCAGGTAGAAGACCTGACACCTTCTGTGTCGCGCTATGGAATTAACAGTCTGAATGCATCCTTTTATGGTGACGAAAGTTCTGAAAACAGCTTCACAAGCGAAATAAATTACGAGACCGGCGTTATTACAATTGTATTTCCGTACAACTACCCCAGAACATCCGAGAATGTACTTACAACGGATGACCTGAAAAAGGTGAGAGTGACGGCAAACCTGGATGATAATGTAACTATCTCCCCATCCCTTCTTTATATGGATCTGACTAAAGAAAACTTTATTACGGTTACCGACCAGTCAAAAACAAAAAAAGATTATAAGATTGTAGCAGAGATCCGTAAAAGCGCCGAGGCTAAGATTACCGACTTCAACCTCGATGCACTAGGCATTTCTGGCATTATCGATGAGCTAAACAAGACTATTTCCCTCATCTCTATTGAACCGATCGGCGAGGTATTGGCTAAGCTAAGCATTTCTCACGGCGCAACCATCAGCCCTGATCCCAGAACAACTGCTCTGAACTATGACAACGAAGTAACTCTTACCGTTACTGCACAGAATGGGTCGGACAAAGCGATCTATACCATTCGAAAAGATGTTCCAAACAAAGTGGAACTGGGTATGCGCAACGGCAGTGACAAGGTACTCTGGTCAAAGAAACTGCAGACCGATCTGGGTATTTCAGCGCTGAATGTAACAACCAGTCTTGCCGTTACGAAAGATTATGTTATTGTGAATACAAGAAATGAACCTGGCATGATACTGGATCGCAAGACGGGTACGAAGGTAGGCACAATGCCCAATATGCAATCCATTATCGGAGGCCTTACCAACTTCTTTGCCACAGCAGATGACGGAAACAATATCCTGATATGCAATCTTGCGCCAAATGCAGGCACCTACAAGGTGTGGAGAATCAACGGTGTGAACGGTACTCCCGAGCTCTACATTGACTGGGCTGCGAGCGGAAGCACTGCCATTGGGCGAAAACTCTCAATAAAAGGGAGTCTCGACGGGGATGCAATCATCACTGCAGCAATTATGGGTGACGCCAAATCATTTGCCCGCTGGCAGGTTAAAGGAGGAGTGCTTCAGTCGCAGATACCCGAGATAGTAGCTATACCCGAAATAGGAGGAGCCTGGTGGAACAACGCCGACGTTGTAGCTACCAACCCTTCAGACCCCATAGGTGACTATTTTGTTTCTTACTATGCATTACCTAGAAGATTCGCATGGATAGACGGTAAAACCAACACTTTCAGGGCGCTCGGACCAGAGATAAGCGGAAACTGGGTACAAAATGCAGCCGACTACACCGTGTTCAACGGAAATCCGTATGCTGCAAGCAACTCGGTAAACTCTTTCACCTGGGGTAGTGACGACAAGATCTATCTGTTTGATGCAAGTTCAACCACCACATTCACCGAACCCATTTGGACCTCTCCAATCGGCACATACGGCGGTAAAGACAACGGAGGACAAAATGGAAACGGCACCGGAGATGTAATTTTGAAAGTTTCAACCGACGGATATTACATGTATCTCTACTTCATGTTCACCAACGGATGTGTAGTATGTGTACAATATGATTGTATTGACATGTAAGATAAGGTTCAGATAAACCGTATAATTGAGTTGTCTGAATTTTGAGCCTGATTAAAAAGAAAATTTGTGTTACCTTTGGTACCAGTTTTATTTTAGTCACCGCAAAATTCAGACAACTTTTTCCAACAACCCCAGTCATATGATCAGCAACCCGGTGGGGGCTAGCTGCAAGATATCAAATAAACATTTCATTAATTATGAGAATACTAAAATTACCCGCATACAGATTCTTTATAGCTATCATCCTTGCCCCGCTGCTGCTCCTTTCCGCAGCCTGTGGACGAGATGAAGCTCCAGATACGGATTATGAATTTCCCGATCCACCCAAAAACAATATAAATAAGCCCCGTTATATATGGATAGATGCAGCAGCCAACTTCCGTGACTTTGCCAATAGCAGGGAGAATATTGTTCGTGATTTAAAACTGGCCAAAGATGCCGGTTTTACGGATATTGTCGTGGACATCCGTCCAACATCGGGCGATATACTTTATAAATCGTCCGTTCAGGGTGCGGCACAGGTACAATGGCTGGGGGCATGGGTGAACGGTGTGTATTCAAAAGTAGAACGAACCGCAACCTGGGACTATCTGCAGGCATTCATCGATGAAGGGCATAAGCTGAACTTAAAGGTTCACGCAGGATTCAATACAATGGCGGGGGGGCACAGCAGCGGGTTAGGCAGCCAGGGGCTCCTCTACAGAGATTCGTCAAAGAAAGATTGGGCAACCTCCGAAAATCTCTCCACCGGCATCACAAATACTATGGATGCAGGAGGAGGAACAAAATTCTTCAATCCGGCAAATGATGATGTACAGAATTATTTATGTGATCTGCTTAAAGACCTTGCCAAATATAATCTGGATGGCATCATCCTCGACAGGGGAAGATTCGACGGAGTACAGTCCGATTTCTCCGATCTCACCAGAAAAAAGTTTGAGGCATATCTGGGAAATGTAAAGCTGGCAAATTTCCCTGGCGATATTCTCCCTCCCGGGACAACTATGCAACAAGTCATCGCCATGAGCACCTATCCCCCCTACTTCACCAAATGGCTCGAATTCAGAGCGAAGGTAATCTATGACTTTATGTCTAAAGCACGCGGTACTGTAAAATCAGTGAATCCGGATATGAAGTTTGGCATCTATGTCGGGGGGTGGTATTCTACTTACTATGAGGTTGGCGTCAACTGGGCCAGTCCGAAATACAACCCAAGCCTGACCTACAAGTGGGCTACCCCTCAATATATGAATTACGGGTGTGCCGGATTGATGGACCAGATCCTAATAGGCGCCTATGCCTCTCCACTAAGAGTATATGGATCTTCTGAATGGACGATGCAGGGTTTTTCGAAGCTGGCAAAGGACAAAATTAAAGATAGCTGCCCCATGGTTGCCGCCGGTCCCGATGTAGGCAACTGGGACAGCAACAATCAGGCGACCCAGGAGCAGGAAAACCAAGCAATTGTCAACTCCGTAAAAGCCTGTATGGATGAATGCGACGGTTATTTCCTGTTTGATATGATTCATTTAAAAATGGCCAATCAGTGGCAATACGCAAAAGAGGGTATAAATAAAGCCATAGGCAGTAAATAAACCATCTATTACCGAAATGCGGACAGAGGTCATCGTAATATTAAAGATATCAATATACTATAAAAAAATGAACAGCATATTTAAGATATTTCTAACCCTTTTGATCACAACTTTTTTTTTATGTTGCAACACAGACAAGAAATCCCAACCGGCAGATATTTTACCGAAACTCATTTGGATTGATGCAACAGCTAATATTGAGCGATTCAATAACAAAGACACTATTGACTATTATCTGGAAAAAGTAAAAGGACTAGGTTTTACAGATATTGTGGTTGATGTTCGGCCCATTTCGGGACACGTACTTTATGACAGCCAATATGCCCCGAAGCTCACGGAATGGAAAGGAAAAGAGATCCATTACGATTTTGATTACCTGGAATACTACATTGAGAAAGCTCACAGCCTCGGGCTGAAGGTGCAGGCATCTCTCAACACCTTTGTGGCAGGCCACAACTATATGGATTCCGGCCCGATCTATGAGGAAGGGAAATCAGAATGGGCATCTATTATTTACACACCGGATGAAGAGGTGAAGCTGATCCCTATAACAGAGGAGAAAAACAAATATTCAGCCATGGTAAATCCTGTGAATGAGGAATTTCAAAGCTATATCCTGAATATCTTCAGAGAGATCGTGGAAAAATACCCGGAACTGGACGGTATCATTCTCGACAGGGTGCGATACGACGGCTTCACCGCAGATTTTTCGGAATTGTCACGTAAGAAATTTGAAAACTATCTGGGAAAAAACATGGATCGCTTCCCCGACGATATCTACCGATGGAAGAAAAACGAAAACGGCGGGCTCTACCCCGAACGCGGCAAGTATTTCCTGCAATGGATCGAATGGCGTACATCTGTCATCTATGACTTCATGTCAAAAGCCAGGAAGGTCATCAAATCCGCCAATCCAAATATCTCTTTCGGGACCTATACAGGCGCCTGGTACCCCTCTTACTTTGAAGTGGGAGTTAACTTTGCAAGCAGGAATTACGATCCTTCGGCCGATTACGACTGGGCCACTCCCGCCTACAAGAACTACGGTTACGCCGAACTGCTGGATCTGTTTACCGTAGGCAACTACTACACTACCATTACCATTGAAGATTACCTGAAAGAAAACCCCGAAATCAAAAACGAGACTGATATGTGGGCACAACATGGAACATGGTACTGCGTGGAAGGATCGAACCAGCACCTGAAATCAATCCTCGATGGGAATAAGTTTTATGGAGGGATTCTGGCAGACCAGTTCTACGATAATCCCGAAGGACTCGCTGCATCAATCAGGATGAACCTGGAAACTTCTGACGGATTAATGATCTTCGATATCGTGCATATCATTGAAAATGATATGTGGAAATATGTAGAAAAAGGGATGCGTGAAGTAGGTGCAATATAAGCCCGAAATAGATTAAATCGCTTTAAAAATTGGAAGTATGCTCCGGAAGAGGAGATGAATGTACCACAGTTTTTCAAACGGATTGAGAAAGATAAAAAATAGAGAGATGATTTTTCTGAAGAAAAATCCGCACAATGACGAGAAGCACCTTATTCTGGTTCATTCAGATCCGCAATTCCACAAAGAAGAAAACTTCCAGAACTACGCTAAAGTGATTGAGGATATTGCACAACTAAAAAAATTACCCCGACAGGGACATTCTGGGTGTCGATTTCGGGGATCTGGTGGGAGACAAACCGGAACTCTATCCTCTTTATATTGAACATCTGAACCGTACGGGAATACCTTTTTACCGAATGCCGGGCAACCATGAACTGCAGTTTGGGGGACGTACCCCGGAAACCATCAGTGTGCAAACAATAAATATCTCCGTCCTGCTCGACATGCTAAAGCCTTATAACACCCATCCGCTAACGGTACATATGCATTACACGAATTCACTATACTTATGATGATTATTTTTAACTATATATTGCAATATCTAAGAAAATATCAAAAATAAATAATGTTAATTAGTCGGCACTTAATAAATTATTTTATTTTTATGTTTGCATATCAGCTTTTTTTATCTTTATTTTGTGGATTATTCTAAATCATTTTTGATTATTAATATTTTTTGCTCGCTCCGCGTTACTATAAGAGACAATCAAAAATGAGTATATTTAACATACTAAAGAAACGTGAAAGGGTGCTTTCCTTGTTTACGAAGGATCGCATAAGTGCTGGAAAACGATGGAAATCAT
>NZ_DCEN01000040.1:87363-92681 GCF_002316955.1 Proteiniphilum sp. UBA1028 | reverse complement strand
AAGTATTGCAAAAAAGTTATTTCGGCAAAGTGAAAATGATATACATTGATCCTCCATACAATACGGGTAATGATAGTTTTATTTATCCTGACCGTTTCTCGGAAACTAAAGAAGAGTACCAAAAACGTGTAGGAGATAAAGATGATGAAGGATATATGACAAGTGAAGGGATGTTCCGACGCAACAGTCGAGAGAATGGGCAATACCATAGTAATTGGCTCAATATGATGATGCCACGCCTTTATTTAGCGAAAAACTTGTTGCAAGAAGATGGGGTGATTTTCATTTCCATTGACGACAATGAAGTCCATAACCTCCGATTGTTGATGAATGAGATTTTCGGAGAGGAAAATTTTGTTGGAGAGTTGATTTGGAAAAGTAGGCAAAATAAAGACAATAGAAATATTACAGGATTATCTATTGATCATGAATATGTACTATGCTATTCAAAATATAATGACGGAAGAAAACTTAATGGATCTGAAAGAAAAACAGAGCAATATGCAAACCCTGACAATGATTCGAGGGGTGATTGGGTAAGTGGTAATATGGTTGGTTTATTAGGTGAGGATTTAAGACCAAACTGTCATTATGATTTAATTAATCCTGAAACTGGAATTAATTATGGTAAACCCAAGTTAGGTTGGAGATACGATAAAAAAACAATGTCAAGATTGATTGAAGAAAAAAGGATTATATGGCCTGATAGTAAGGACGGTCGTCCGAGAAGGAAAGTTTTCCTTAATGAGTTGAACTCTGAACTGCCAAATTTTACTTCAATAATTGGAGAAAAGACTTACACAAGAGATGGGACAAAGGAAATCGATGAGTTATTTAATTCAAAATACTTTGATTTTCCAAAACCTACGACATTAATTGGAGAGTTAATTAAACAGGGTACAGATTGTCGGGGAAACGATATTATTCTTGATTTCTTCGCTGGTAGTGCTACTACGGCCCATGCCGTAATGCAACTCAATAAAGATGGCGGTAACCGTAAGTATATTTGTGTTCAAATGCCTGAACCTTGTGAAGAGAAAAGTGAAGCATATAAAGCTGGTTATAATACAATAGCCGATATTGCCAAAGAACGTATCCGCCGTGCCGGGAAAAAAATACAGAGTGAAATTGCCGAAGAAAACCGGAAAAATAAAGAAAAACTTGATTTCGACAAATCAAATGAAGAGATAAAATTGGATACTGGTTTTAAAGTATTCAAGCTATCCGTGAGCAACTTCAAGCAATGGAGACAATCCCCACTTCATAATTCCGAAGAATTAACAGACCAACTAAAATTATTTATCGACCCTATTGCAGAGAATGCGATAATTGAAGATATGGTGTATGAACTTTTGCTGAAAAGTGGGAAAGACTTGAACAGTCGGGTAGAAAATAACGATGGTTATTATTTAATTGACAGCAACGAACTGGCATTTATTCTGGAAAAGGTGAATGAACAGATAATCTTGGAGGTGTTGAGCGAATACCCTAAAAAAGTTATTGCTCTTGACCGTATTTTCAATGAAAACGATCAACTTAAAACCAACACCGCCCTACAAATGAAAGATGCCGGAGTGGAGTTTAAAACGATATAATTTTTAATAATCATGATAACTTATATTGAAATAAATGGGTTTAAATCATTTCATAACTTTGAAATGGAGTTTACTCCTTTGACTATCATTGCGGGAACTAATGCGTCAGGGAAAAGTAATCTTTTTGACGCTTTGATGTTGTTATCAAGTTTAGCTGAGACCGATAATATAAAAAAAGCTTTCAGAGAACAAAGGGGAGAATTTATAGAATTGTTTTCACAGTATGGGGAGAACAATTATGCTCAAGAAATGAATTTCAGTGTTGAGATGTTAGTGAATAAAAATATCACGGATGCATGGGGAAATAAAAAAATGTTAAAATATACAAGACTTCGTTACGAATTGAGTGTAAGGCGATTCACTAATGAGGTAGGTATGGAAGATATTGAAGTATCTCATGAACATCTTGTTAATTTGAAGCACCAGAATGATAAATGGATTAAGATTATTCCTTCGGAATACAGGGAGTTATGGCGTCCCAAAGTAATTACAGGGAAAAGAGGTATTCCTTATATTGATACTACTGTTGAAAATAATATACCAACAGTAATAGTACCTCAGGACGGTACAACAGGGAATAAACGAAGATTTCCTCTCAAAAATGCAACTCGTACTGTTTTAAGTAGTTTTGATACAATTGATTTTCCCCATGTTCTAGCCGCCAAAGAGGAAATGAAAAGTTGGAGATTCCTTCAATTGAATCCGGAGGATCTACGAAAACCTACAGATAAATCTAATGGAGAGGATTTTATAACACAAAGTGGAAAAAATCTTGCAGCTGCACTCAACAGAATTACGCTCAAAAACGAATATAGTCTTGGAGAAATTTCAAGAAAACTTCAATCATTTGTTCCAAATTTCATTGAAGTAAAAGTAATAGACGATAAGGAAAATAAGCAATTTATTATTAAGCTTATAGACAAGGATAACAAAGAATATAGTTCAAGAGTCCTTTCAGAAGGCACTCTACGTATATTAGCTCTTTGCATTTTGGAACAAGACGAGCAATTTACAGGTTTGTTGTGTTTTGAAGAACCTGAAAATGGAATTCATCCTTTCAGAGTAAATACAATGGCCGCTCTTTTAAAGGACTTAACAAATGACTTTACAGATGACGAATTGCCACTTAGACAGGTAATAGTAAATACCCATTCTCCTATTTTAGTGAGCAATGCATATAAATGGGAGACAGATAATAACGTAAGTATATGGTATGCAGAACTAATTAATAGAATAGCAGATATTAATAGAGAAAGAATGAATATAAGTATAACCAGCATATTACCGGTAGTAAAAGAACAAGATTTTCAATTGAGTCTACCTTGGACTGAAATACAAAAGAAGATGACTCTTACGACTGTAAAAGAATATTTGGAAACGAAAGAAAATTTACAATAATCATGATTCAATTATTTGTAGGATTAATAGCTGAAGGAACGACTGATTATCTTTTTCTTGAACCAATCATAGAAAAGGTATTGCTTGATATTGCATATGATTGTAGAGGACAGGTAGATGTTGATGTGAAAAAAATCGAATGCGATAAAGGCAGGGGTTTCACAGATTATGTTTTAAATGCAGCTCAAAAAGGAAAAGAAAACTATATATCTATGTTTATTGTACATACAGATGCGGATGCGGATTCTGCTTGCCATACTTATACGCATAAAATTAATCCTGCAAAAACTTTACTAGAACAGAAAGAAGATAGTGGTTATTGTAAAAATTTGATTGCTTTAGTTCCAATACAGGAAACAGAATCTTGGATGTTAGCCGATAAAAATTTATTCATAAAAACTATTGGAACAAAAAAGAATGAAAATGAATTAAATCTAAATGGGCATCCTGAAACGTTCAATAATCCTAAAGAAAGAATAGAAAATGCAATACGTATAGGACGCCAGAATCTACCTAAAAAGTTGAGAAATTCTTTAAAAATTATAGATTTATATTCTTATTTAGGTCAAGCTATGAAGATTGAAAATCTTGGCACATTCAAATCTTATTGTGATTTCAATAACAATGTGAGACGAGAGTTGATTAAACTTAATCTTCTTTCAGAGAATCAATAATATACTCTAAATTCCAATGAAACTCCACTTTGAGCCTAATCTTCAGTATCAACTTGATGCGATAAATTCGATTATCCGACTTTTTGAGGGACAGCCAATGAATGATTCTACTCTGGAATTTGGGGTAGAAGAAGAAAGTACGTTAAATTTTATCGATGGAATTGCTAACCGTCTAATACTCTCAGAGGAGCAAATTTTAAAGAATCTGCAAACAGTGCAGGAAGATAATCAAGTTTCGGTTGTGAAATTTTTGGACGGAATGAACTTCTCGGTTGAGATGGAAACTGGAACGGGAAAAACCTATGTATATCTTCGCACCATTTACGAGTTATACAAACAATACGAGTTTAAGAAGTATGTTATTGTTGTTCCGTCGGTTGCCATACGCGAAGGTGTACTGAAAAACTTGGAAATCACCCACGAGCATTTCCAAAATCTATATGATAATGTTCCGGTGCATTTTCGTATGTACGACAGTGCTAAAATATCTTCGTTGCGCGGATTCGCAACCGGCAATAATATTGAGATTTTGATTATCAATATCGATTCCTTTGCAAAAGACGAAAATATTATCAATAAGCCCAACGACCGCCTGAACGGACAACTCCCCGTCGAATTTATCCGTGCCGCCAATCCCATCGTGATTGTGGACGAGCCGCAAAACATGGAAACCGACAAGCGCAAAAAAGCGGTTGAGAATCTGAATCCGCTTTTTACATTACGTTATTCTGCCACCCATCGCAATCTGTATAATTTAGTTTACAGTCTGAATCCGGTAAAGGCTTATGATTTAGGCTTGGTAAAACAAATTGAAGTAGATTCGGTCATCGAAGAAAACTCTTCGAACGATGCCTTCATATCGGTCGAATCCATTACAGCAGCTAAAACTAAGGTTACAGCGAAAGTAATGATAAACGTAAACGACAAAAATGGTGTATCAAGGAAAACGGTCAATGTGAGAGCGGGTGACGATTTGTACCGTCTGTCCAATGAGAGGGAAATCTACCGAAACGGCTATATTATCGAAGAAATTGATGCTGCGAACGGTTGTATCACACTATCGAACGGGAATATTCTCTACAAAGGTGCAATACAGGGGGGATTGACTGATGAAGTGATGAAATTCCAAATGCGAAAAACTATAGAAGAGCATTTGAAGAAAGAATTAAAACTAAAATTAAAAGGTATAAAAGTACTGTCGCTGTTTTTTATCGACCGCGTCGCGAATTATCGGGAATACGACCAAAACGGCAATCCCCTGCAAGGAAAATTTGCTCGATGGTTTGAAGAAATTTATACGGAGTTGATTGCTAAACCCGTTTTTAAATCCCTTGATAAATACCCGCTTCAGGAAATTCACAACGCTTATTTTTCACAAGATAAAAAAGGGAGATTGAAAGATACTTCCGGAGAAACACAAGCTGACGACGATACGTATAACCTTATTATGAAGGATAAGGAAAAGCTCTTGAATATCCATAATCCGCTCCGTTTTATCTTTTCACACTCTGCCTTGCGTGAGGGATGGGACAATCCGAATGTCTTTCAAATATGTACGCTCAACGAAACAAAGTCAGAAATGAAAAAACGGCAGGAAATAGGTCGTGGACTACGCTTAGCTGTCGATGCTGAAGGACGACGTATTTATGAC
>NZ_DCEN01000040.1:81550-87150 GCF_002316955.1 Proteiniphilum sp. UBA1028 | reverse complement strand
AAGGCATTGCAGCAGGAAATTGAAGAAGATTGCGGAGTGGCATTTGAAGGTCGTATTAAGAATAAGCGTGAGCGTACGGCGGTAAGATACCGTAAAGGTTTTGAAGCCGATCCCAAATTTTTGGAAATATGGGAACGTATTAATAAGAAAACAACTTACCGGGTATATTACGATACGGTGGAACTGATTACTGTGGCTTCTAAAGCTGTAAAAGAATTGCCGGCTATCGCCCCGCCTTCCATCCGCTCCACCAAGGTAAATGTACTGATGACGGATTCCGGTATAGAAACCTCTTATGTTGGGGACAAAGTGGAACATTACGGAAATTTTAAATGGGTAATTCCCGATGTGTTGGGATATATCCAAAGTAAAACCGACCTTACACGACACACATTATTGCAAATACTCGAAAAATCGGAAAGGATAGACGATATCCTTATCAATCCTCAATTATTCATGGATTTGTGTTCACAAGCCATTCAACGCGCTCTATCCGATTTAATGATTGACGGCATACAATATCAGAAAATAGGAAATTCCGAATATGAAATGCGATTGTTTGACGAACAGGAATTGGAAATTTATCTGAATGATTTCTCTTTTAAAGTATCGGACAAATCCAAAACGCTTTACGAGGAATATGTTCCTTTAGACTCGGCAGTTGAAAGCCGGTTTGCGAAAGATTGCGAGAGCAGCGAACAGATAAAGTTCTATTTCAAGTTGCCGGGATGGTTTACCATACCTACCCCTATTGGCAGTTATAATCCTGATTGGGCAATTGTTTTTGAGGATGACAAGAAAATCTATTTTGTAGCCGAAACAAAAGATACGGGAACAAAATCAGTCGACTTGTCGAAGCTGCATAGAAGCGAACAGCAAAAGATAAAATGCGGTAAAGCGCATTTTAAGCAGTTTGATGATGTAAAATATAAAGTGGTGAATAAACTCGGAGAATTAGTCGAATAAATATCATGCAAAAATATTCTGTTAATCAATACGAAATAGCATCATTATTGGCGTTTGTAAAAACAGGCGAAATTGCAATTCCTGAAATTCAACGACCGTTTGTTTGGGATAGTTCCAAGGTGCGAAATCTGATGGATAGCTTGTATCAAGGCTATCCGATAGGTTATATCATTGCTTGGAAGAATCCAAATGTAAGGCTGAAAGATGGTTCTTTTAGCGAGGGGAAGAAAGTCCTTATTGATGGACAACAGCGTATAACCGCTCTTTCCGCTGCAATTTTAGGGAACTATGTTATTGACAAAAATTATAGCCGGATAAGAATCAAAATTGCGTTTAACCCTGTAGAAGAGAGGTTCGAAGTGCAGAATCCTGCAATCTTGAAAGATAAACTTTGGGTGAGAGATATTGCAGAAGTGTTCTCAGGAGAAAAAAGCCTGATAAAATTAGTACGTGATTATTTGACATTAAACCCGGAATTAGATGAAGATATTATCGAGAATTCATTTTCTCGTTTGATAGATTTATCTAAAAAACCCGTTGGCCTTATAGAGCTATCTTCTGATTTGGATATTGAAACAGTAACAGAAATATTTATTCGTATCAACTCCGCTGGTGTCGTTTTAAGTCAGGCTGATTTTGCCATGAGTAAAATTACCGCTAATGAAGAACAACAGGGTAATATTCTCCGAAAAGCGATTGATTATTTTTGCCATTTAGCTGTTGCACCCGAATTTTATCAACATATTGTGGATAATGACAAAGAGTTTGCAAAGACAGACTTCTTTCAAAAGATGCAATGGTTGAAGAACGAAAACGATGATCTTTATGATCCAAGTTATGTCGATTTGTTAAGGGTTGCTTTTACTTCTCAGTTTGAACGAGGCAGACTTTCTGATTTAGTAAGTTTACTCTCTGGTAGAAATTTTGAGACACGCACCTTTGAAAATGAAATTGTGGAAAGTTCTTTCTCTACCTTGAAAAAAGGTGTGTTAGAATTTATCAATGAAACAAATTACAAACGGTTCTTAATGATAGTGCGTTCTGCGGGGTTTGTTTCTCCGAAACTTCTTCGTTCTCAAAACGCCGTAAACTTTGCTTATATTGTTTATCTTAAATTGAAATCTCAAAAAAGTCTATCTGATTCTGAAATAGAGAAATATGTCAAACGTTGGTTAGTCTATTCTATATTAACAGGACGTTACTCCGGTTCGCCGGAATCTGTATTTGATTATGATATTAAACAGATATCACAACGCCCAATACGAGATTATATGGCAGAAAAAGAAGAAGGAGAACTTTCTAATGCTTTCTGGAATGCAGCTTTACCGCAGAGCATGGATACCTCTGTAGCAAGTAGCCCCTATTTTCACGTATATTTAGCCGCACAAGTTAGACTAAATGACAAAGGCTTTTTGTCAAAAGATATTACGGTTAATGACTTAATAACATTTAAAGGCGATATTCACCATTTATTCCCCAAAGACTACCTAAAGAAAAATGGACTTGCTAAGGGTAAATATAATCAGATCGCCAACTATGTGTATATGCAGTCCGAGATAAATATTAAAGTAGGAAATAAATCCCCTCAGGAATATTTTGAGATTATTCGTACTAAAATGGAGAATGGCGATTCTGCCTTAACAGGCATAAATTCATTAGATGAGATAAGAGAAAATCTTAGAATGAATTGTATCCCGGAAAATATCGGAGAAATGACAGTGCAGGACTACAATGACTTTTTGTTTGAAAGGCGCAAACTTATGGCTCTTAAGATGAAAGAATATTATTATGGATTATGATAATATTATCTCTCTAAATAAAAGACATAGAAAGAAAAACTGATTTGTGAGGTAATGAGAAAGCAAAAATTAACAGTATGGGTATTTGCTTTACTCAACTAAATATGGACGGATATGAGGCCTTTTTGGGACGCACCCGAAATAGAGGAGTGAGAGTAATCATTAAGGGATAGATGGAGAGATAAGTATGGAATTAATCTATTTATATATTGAAGATGACGGGAAAAATATAAAAGATTGCGAGTTTAATTTTTCTCCAGAATATCGAATTTCTTATAACCGGAAAGAACGCTTTATTACTGTAGAGAAAAATGATAATTACCTTCCAAATTTTTGGAAGGCTGTTAGTTTCACTTATCCAACCTCGCAAACTAATCTTGTTTAAACTTTAAATCTTTCCGCCAAAATCTTCCGCTAAATTTCCCGCATTGAATCAATATGAAATATTGCTAAATGAGAATAAATTTTTAAACTTCCCAAAAAATGCGGACAAATTGCGGACACGGAGAGCAAAACAAAAACGCTAAATATTTTATTATTAAATATTTAGCGTTTTAAAATCGTACCCAGAGCCGGGATCGAACCGGCATGGAAGTGAATCCACTGGTGTTTGAGACCAGCGCGTCTACCTATTCCGCCATCTGGGCATATCATAGAAAAGTGAGTGCAAAAGTACACATATTTTTGGGATTACGAAAAAGTTCTCTTTATTTTTATGCATTTTAACCAGACTTTTTGCTCCGCATGCTGTTTTGTTCGTATCTTTAAGGGTATAAAATGCAGGGTGTAAAACAAAGTGTAAGTGTAAAGTGTTATTTATCTTATACAACCTTGCGTAAATGATCAATTAGCAATAAATAAAATTTCATTTAAATAGATAATCTTAGGAATGAGAAACAGTAACGATTATTGTGTAATTATGTGTGGCGGTGTGGGAAGCCGCTTCTGGCCCTTTAGCAAGGAAGATAAACCCAAACAATTTTTGGACTTTTTCGGTACGGGCCGTTCCCTGCTCCAAAGTACTTTCGACCGGTTCAAAAAGATAGTTCCTGTAGAAAATATTTATCTCGTGACCAACGATGCATACGCTGAGACAATCAAATTGCAACTGCCTGAAATAAACGATAATCAACTTTTGCTAGAGCCTATCAGACGTAATACGGCTCCGGCGATTGCTTATGCGTCGTTCAGGATCAGGGCGGTGAATCCCAATGCAAACATCATTGTGGCACCCTCTGATCATTTGATTGTTAAAGAAGACCAGTTCGTGATCGACATGAAAAAGGGGCTTGAGTTTGTAAGCCATAACCCGGCATTGCTTACGCTGGGGATCAAGCCCGGTCGCCCCGAAACGGGCTACGGTTACATTCAGGTGGAAGAGAAAGATATGGACGGAATTCAAAAGGTGAAAGCCTTTACTGAAAAACCCAATCTCGATCTTGCTCGGGCGTTTGTAGAAAGCGGCGAGTTTATGTGGAACTCAGGTATTTTTCTCTGGAACGTGAAAAGCATAATCGATGCCTTTCAGAAGCATCTTCCGGACATTCTGCAGAAGTTTAGCGAAGGTGAAAGCCTTTTTAATACTCCCGCTGAAAAGCAGTTTATTGATGCCAGTTTTCCCTTCTGCCCCAATATCTCCATCGACTATGGAATAATGGAAAAAGCCGACAATGTTTATGTGAACATCTCCAACTTTGGCTGGAACGACCTGGGTACCTGGGGGGCTCTGCACGATGTGTCGCAACGCGACAGTGACAACAATGCCCAGCTAAACTGTAAGACCTTGTATATTGAAAGCAACGACAACATTGTGGCAATGAGTGACGATAAACTGGTGGTACTGCAGGGACTCGAAGATTATATTGTGGCAGAATCTGATAATGTACTGCTGATATGCAAAAAAAGCGAGGAACAGCGTATCAAACACTTCGTGACGGATGTGAAATTCCGCTACGGTGATGAATATGTCTGATTCACAGTGTTCAATCCGTATACAAAAAGGGTTCGGCATTGACGCCGAACCCTTTTTGTATTTAGGTTGGTTGACTGTGGCTGTTGTCAGCTGAAACTGGGAGGTACTGCTCTGCCCGGTCAGTCGGTGTATCCAATAACGAACAAATTAAAGGAATAGGGCTCCACTGTGAGAGACAGTTTTGATCCATTCAGTGTTGCCGAAGAGGATATAGGAACAATGGACCGGGGGTTGTCGAGTGTGTTTTCTTGATCCCGGTCTCCTTTCAAGAGAATGGTTCTCGCTTCTGGCCGAAGTTGTGTTTTCTTTTTCAATCCTTCCAGGGTGATGCCAAGATCTCGGCTTTCCTCCGACACATTGCTCAGTTTTATGATGATCTCCTTTTTCTTTGTATCGATGACGGCCGAAGCATACAACCCTTGCTGTCCGGTCAGGGGTTCCTTGTTCCAGGTGAGTGGAAGAACATTCGTGCCGGCATGATGTCCATAGAGCTTCTGCACGTAGTAGTTGGGGGTTCGTACAACGCGCAGGTTATCGAACCATATTAGGTCGGGACGCCATTGCCAGGCATCCACATGTGCCAGCAGTGGAGCATAGGTTGCCATGTGTACAATGTCGGCATTCCGCTCCAGGCCGGTCATAAATGCAGCTTCGGTGAGCGCCGATTCAAAGTTGTTTTTTCTGTTTCCGTGATGGCTGGCATATTCGCCGGCAAACACTTTGGGTCCCTTTCGATCGTAGGAGTCGTACCGTGCTGCATTATCCAGAAACCATTGCGGCGGGCGGTAATAATGTTCGTCCACCAAATCTACTTTCAGCCTTTTCATCTCCGGCCACAGGTATTCAAAGTCCTTGCCCTCGGC
>NZ_DCEN01000040.1:72998-81294 GCF_002316955.1 Proteiniphilum sp. UBA1028 | reverse complement strand
AAGGGATCGGGATGCCCCATGTCTGCTCTTACTTTTCCCCATTTGGTGGAGGTGTCTCCATTGGCAAACTCAATGAGGTCCAGTGCATCCTGGATATAGTCTCCCAGTTCTCCCACAGGCACGTGACAGTGTTCCCCGTTGTTCTGATATTGGCATGCCAGCCCGACATTTACTACAGGCAGGGGCTCTGCGCCTATATCTTCCGACAACAGGAACAGTTCATAGAAGCCCATGCCATAGGTTTGAAAATAATCGGGATACAACCGATGAGCAAATGTATAGTGCCAGCGGTTCTCATTCAAGGGGCGATTCTCTACGGGGCCGACCGACTTTTTCCAGTCGTAGCGGGTCTCCAGATCGGTTCCTTCTATGATACAGCCTCCTGGGAAACGAAACAGCCCGGGATTTAACTCATCCAGTGCCTCCACCAGATCTTTCCGCAATCCATTTTCTCTGCCTTTCCAGGTGTCCGTCGGGAAAAGAGATATATGTTCCAGATCCAGCGGTCCTTCCGTGACGAGGAAAATACGAAGTGTGGCTTTGGGTTCTTCTTTGGGAGAGGTGAGGACCACTTCATATTTTTTCCATTCGCCGGAGGTTATCTCCAGTTCTTTCCGTTCGAACGGGTTATTCTCTGAATCGATCAGCTCCACTCTTATTTTTTGCATCTTGCTGTTTGAGGATGTTCTTGCCCACACCGAAAAACGATACGTTGCATCTTTCTTTATGCCGATACCGCGGAATCCTTCGTTTTCAAGTCCGGTATGCTTGTGGGCGTGTCCCGAATAACTCAGGCGTACATAGTGTGGATTACGTTCGAAAGGAGCATTGTCGCTACGTACTTCTACCTTACCGAAGGTGTTCCAGCCCATTAATGATTGTGGAAATTCGAACGAACGGTTTTTGATCAGCTCGGCATACAAGCCGCCGTCGGCCCCAAAGTTTATATCTTCAAAGAACAACCCATACATGGTGGGTTGAATTTCTGCTCCAGGCTTTTTTGCATTGACTACTAGTTCGCAGGTCTGTTGCTGTGCAGTTATACCCATGATATGGATGCACGATAAAAGGATAATTATAAAATATTTTTTCATTATCAACATATTATTGTGTAAAATTAAAAGATGTTTTTTGCTCTGTTGTTTCCGAAAGGAGGCGTACTTCCGTGATTCTGGCTGTTGTGCTTCCCGGCGTAGCTGAGAATTTCACGGTGAGTTGCTCGTTGCGTATCAACTCCTCCGGAAGAGGGATGATAAGCTCCTGCGGTTCCATACCCTTGTGTCCGCTGAGTGAGATCGATTCAACATGCTGGTTGTTGACCAGCACGTCGAAGTTGCGTGAGCGGTCGTTATTGAAATGGGCGATGTAGAGATATCTGCCCTTTTGGCCTGTGTTTTTTAGTTTGTAGCTGAACCACCCTACGGCTTCACGCCATCGCGTATCTTCAAATACGCCTGCATTTGACTTTTCTGAAGCAATAAAGTGATCTGATTCAGGCTGCTGCTCGCCGCAAACAACCTTGTCTATTGTAGCTGCATCCAGTTTCAGTTGTTTTGCCTCTTCCTGCTCCATTTTCATCCGAATCTTTTCTGCCTCCTCTGCCGTGGCTTGTGGCCAGTAGACGATATAGCGTGACTCGTGAAGACCGGAAAAAGGTATCAGCTCCATGCCCGAAGCATACTGTTCAGGATAGAGACTTGACAGACGAAAGGTAAGCGGTTTGCCGACAACTGTTGTTACCAGCGATGCCAGTTCACCGGGGTCTCCCACGAGCAACGGCATGCTTTTCAGGGGAATCTGTCTGCCGTGCGCAATGTGTCCGCCACGACTGTCATCGGCAAAGAGACCGGCCTGCTGTTCGTCGGTAGTTTTGGCAGCCAGCACTATGGGGCCATAGGAAAAGGAGTAGTAGTTAGAGCGGTCGGGTAGCTGTTCTGCTCTCACGCCCATTGGCATCTGTGCTACCACTTTGTCGCCTTTCTTCCACTTTCTTTTGACGGAGACATAGCCATTTTTCTGTACAAGAGGATATGCTTTCCCGTTGACAGTGATCTTGAAAGCCCCTTCTTTTACCCATTCAGGGTGACGGAGATGGATTGTAAATTCTTTTTTTCTGCGGGGATTTACCGTGATGCGGGTTTCCGCTTCACAGGGAAAGTTATTCTCCTGAATGATCTCTGTTTGCTGTTCTTCCCACTGCAAGGCGGAGGGAATGAAAAGATTCACGAACAATTCGTCGGCGCGATGGGCATAGATCATTTCACCGTATTTGCCATGATTTTCGATCCCTGAGCCCACGCAGCACCACATGCTTGTATGGGGCTGCGAATATACGCGGTAGTGACCCGGTCGCATCGGTGTGAAATAGACCAGACCTCCTGTTTCGGGATGTTGTGAAGACAAGATATGATTGTAGAGTGCCCTTTCGTAATAGTCGATGTATTTTGCATCGGTTGATGTCTGATACAGCATTTTGGTCAGTCGCAACATGTTGTGGGTGTTGCATGTTTCCGGACCTTCAATGCTACTGATCATCCGGGAGAAATCATCCACCGGATTAAAGTGTTCGGAGACACTGTTTCCCCCCATGGAGACCGACCTGTCTTCCACGACAGTCTTCCAGAAGAAGCGGGCTGCCCTGTCCCATGACTCGTCCCCCTCAAGATCGGCAACGCGCTTGAAACCGATTACCTTGGGGATTTGTGTGTTGGCGTGCATGCCGGTAAGTTCGTCACGCTCCGCGAGGAGCGGAGCCAGAATATGACGGTGTGAGAACCTGCGTGCCAGCGACAGATATTTTTTGTCACCCGTGATGGCAGCTACATCAGCAAAGACCTCATTCAGCCCCCCATGCTCGCTACGGAGCATATCCTGCATCTGTTCGTCGGTTAGTCCGGCTGTCAACTCAATTGCCCAGTCGGTCATTGCTACCAACATTTCCCGGGCTTCCTTCTTTCCTGCAACGAGGTAAGCATCTCTAAGTCCGGCAAAAGTCTTGTGAATGTTGTAGAGTGGCACCCATTTTCCGTTCAGGCTGAAACCGCCGGCATCGATTTTTCCGGAAGCGATCTCTTCCCACATGGTTTTGCCACCAGGTACGCCACCGATATAGCCGTTACCGTTGGCCTGCTGACATTGTTTCAATTCGCTGAGCATGTAATCCAGCCGTGACTCTATTTCACGATCGCCGGTAGAGGCGTACATCAGCGACAGGGCGGAGAGGTAATGCCCACCGATATGTCCGTCGAGCCCACTGTTCTCCCAGTTGGTGTAGCTTTCTGTTTTGGGTGTGAGGCCCGCCTCTCTGTGAAAGGGAGCCAGCAGCCGGTCGGCACTCAGCTCCAGCAAGTACTGTTTGTTTAACTCCTCCGCGTGTTTGAACGGGCTATTCAAAAGTCTTACTTCCTGCAGCCTGAAATATGATATCAGCGGATTATTTACCTGAGCGTTTGCAAAAGAGACGCAGATAAAAAAGGAGATGAACCATTGAAGATATTTCCACTTCATCTGAATAAATATTTTAATATATACTGTTCCATCGTGTTAAAATTCCATGTTCAAACCCCAATGTTCACTCAGCTTTCCGGCTTCCTCTTTTGTAAGATGTATCACTGCCCCGTGTTTGGGTGAACTGAAGTTGGTTGTTTTCATCGCTCCTTCGTTGAAATGTCCCAGGTGCGTGAAGGTGTTGAAATCGGATGTTTCTGCAAAGCCAAAGTTATGGGGGGTGATGCTGAAAATATCGTACATCAGCACCCATTTCTCTTCGCCGATACGTTTCCAGATATTTGGTGCTTCACAGGAGCGCGGTTCAAAGTCGATCTGTTCAGGCTGATACTGATAGCCGCCGTTGATTTTATCAGAAATAGCCATTTTAATCCCTGCCGGCCCTTCCTGTGCAACATAAGTCATCAGGAAACGGCCATCGGGCAAAGAGGTAATATCAGCATCCAATACCTGAATTTCGGGATCAGGATATTCGAAAATTATCTTCGGCTCAGAAACCAGCCTTGTAAAGGCATCATCGGTATAGGCATAATACATTTTCGTTTTGCCACCGTCGAGACGCATGGTAAAATAGAGCATCATTTTCCCCTCATTTTTGTCATAGATCGTTTGCGGTGCCCATGCACAGGAAACGTTCAACTGTGGGAACTGTTCCTCTACGAGCAGGTTGCTGCGTGACCAGTGGATCAGGTCGTATGATTTCATCAGCACAAAGCCACGGTTATTACCCCAACCATGAAGATCACCATCGCGTTCCCACTGAGTTTCGCGAAACCCGGCTTCTTGTCCGAAGATGTGCAGGTCGGTCATTGCCAGGTAAAAAGCGCCGTCGGGTCCCCTTGTGATGTGCGGATCACGAATACCTTTTTGCGTGGCAATGGTGTCGCCTCCAATCACAGGTTGACCGTTGTTGACATCGGTAAAGGTGTACCCATCGGGACTTAACGCCATGAAAAGGCTGTGGGTAGGATCGGTGAAATAAACCAGCAGGTAGGCACCCATATCTTTTTCCTTTGGCGTTGATTTACACGATAACAATGTTGCGAGCAAGCTAATAAGTGAAATCAGGAGTATTACTCTTTGTTTGTTCATTGTCTATTTGTTGAATGGTTTGTTATCCCACACTGAAAATGGTCAATATCAGTTTGAGGAATTATTATTTGTCTTTATGCGAATAACCGAAAATGAATAAGCAGGTAATTCAGGGTTGAAATCTTCCTGGACACTGAGTGTGAATTCTTCCGGTTTGACGGTTCTGTCGTCAAGGTTGCCTTTTATCACCGTCATGATAGCCGTTTCCTCCTTAGTGATGTTCATCTCCGACAGGTCGATGAAAGAAGAGACGGGAACAGGTAGCAGGTTGGCTATTTTTATGATCAGCTCATTGGTTTTTTTGTCCATCACGAAAGAGGTGGCAATACGCTTTTTGATATCTTCCCGGTTATCAGAAAAGGAGATACCGCTTGGCAGGTATTCATTTCCCGAATGGTGCCCGAATAGTTTCTGAACGTAGTAGCCGACAGTAGGCTTCACTTCGCTGTTGTTGAAGTAGATCAGGTCGGGGTTCCACTGCGTGTAGCCTTCTTTTGCCAGGAGAGGGGCGTAGGAAGTCATTTCCACGATGTCTCCGTTGCGTTCCACATTGATCAGGTGGAGTGCTTCACAGAGTGCCGTCTCCAGATTGTTGTGACGGTTTGGAACATGAGCTGCATATTCTCCCAGGTATACCTTTGCTTTTGAACGGTCGTAACGGTCGTAGAAATCCTGGTTGTTGAGGTACCATCCGGGAGGCTGGTAGTAATGTTCGTCTACAAGCTTCAGTCCCAGCCTGGTTGCCAGCTCCCATCCTTCCACATAGTCCGATCCCTCACTGAACGGGCCGGCGGTACCGATTACGGTGATTTCGGGGTATTTCTCCCTGATGGCGTCGTGAATCATGGTGAACCGTTTTACGAAAATATCGGAGATCAGGTCTTCGTTTCCAATGCCGATATATTTCAGGTTGAACGGTTTCGGGTGGCCGGCTTCCGCTCTTTTTCTTCCCCATTCCGATTTCGCATCGCCGTTTGCATATTCGATCAGGTTCAAAACCGACTGAATGTATGCATCCATTTCCTCCATGGGAATGCCGCCCTGTTGTCCGCCAATAACGCAGCCATGATGTGCAGAGTTTTGGCAGGGAACACCTGCCGCCACAACCGGAACTGGTTCAGCGCCGATATCTTCACAGAACTGGAAATACTCATGATAGCCCAGCCCGAACGACTGGTGATACCCCCAGAGGTTACGCTGTGGCTTCCGCGCTTCGAGCGGGCCAATGGTGTTTTCCCAGCGGTAGATGTTGCCGATGCCGTCGCCGTGGGCTACGCAGCCCCCTGGAAAGCGCATGAAGCGGGGTTTGAGGTCGGCCAGCGCTTGTGCCAGGTCGGCCCTCATGCCATTTTTACGTCCCTTGAATGTATTCTGCGGGAAGAGTGAGATCATGTCAAGCTCCACCCTTCCTGTTTGTTGTGGAATCACCTCAATACGGGCATCGGTTGTCGTGGCGGTCGCCGTAATCACTGCTTCCATTTTTTTCCAGCCGGCACCAATTCTTCCAGTGGTTGTCTCCCCATATAGTTCCCCGTTTTTTCCCGTGAGTCTCACCAGAATGGGGCCTCTCCTCTTTTCCGTTGAACGGGCAAACAGAGATAGGTTGTATTTTTCGCCCTTCTTCACCGGAATGCCGTTGAACCCTTCGTTGATTAGTGCAACGCCTTGTTTCTCTATCTCCAGTACCGCGTAGTGCCTGTTGTTGGCATGGATGGGGGAGAGTGTATCAATTGTAAGTGGACTCCCGTTGTTAACTGACCAGGCGAAGCGGCTGTTCCAGTTCTCATCGCGCCCCTCCTTGTCGCTCAATGCATATTCAAATCCCCGGTTTTGAACCAGTTCCGCATAGAGTCCTCCGTCGGCGGCATAATTGATGTCTTCGTAGAAGATGCCTATCAGCATGTCGCTGATGGGTTTCTTTTCTTTTGCACTGGGTGACAGGGAAATGGTGACAGGCTCCCTGAACTGGCCGGGATTCATTGCCACCCTCTCACTGTTCTGAAGTTGTTTGTAGGCGGCCAGCCTCTGCGCGCTGATAAGCCGGTCGATCTCTTCCCATGCTATCCGGTGCACTGTTCCACTCACCTCAACACCTCCGATTGTCACCTCCCGCCTGTTGTTTGGGTGTCGCTTCGACTTTTCAGCGGGCGTAAATTGGCTGAAATCGTTGGTAAAGGTTTGATAAATCCCTTCGGTGGGCTTGTCGCTCTGCCAGAGGATATGGAATCCTTTTTTATGAGGGTCGTAATTAATTTCCGTGTCGAGGCAGTTTCCGAGTGGCATTAGTACCGGGTATGACTGTGGCTCCCAGTATACCAGGTTGGAGGAGACTGTATGGGCTACGGCTCCATCCTCGTGGTTCAGGCTCCAGGTGCAATGCCACTTTCCGTCCGGTGCACGGTAGAGGAACGGGTTGTACATCCTTTTTTGGGAGCCCCATCTGCCGTAGTCCGATTTTAGAAATGTATGACGATGGCCGATGGTATGCCAGCTGCCCTGATCGATGCTCCAGGCAAAATAGAGACCGTTCCCGTTCGTATCGCCATAGGCAAAGAGATAAGCGGAGTCTGGTTCGTTGGCGTACAGACTCCCCTTTGTCGGTACAACAAACAGGAGTACTGTCATGAAAACCGGCAGGAAAATGTTTCTCATTATTGTTGGTTTAGGATGGGATCGTATTGTTTTCCGTGAATTTTCCCAGTTGTTGATATTTCTTGTAAAGTTCGCTGTAGCGTACATGGTTTTCGCTGTTGGGGTGGTAGGTGGTGACAAATCCTTGTCCCATGGCATCCTGAGCCTCTTCTACCTTCTGGTATATGCCGGCCACAACTGCTCCAAACATGGCGCTGCCAAAGGCGCACGACTGTTCTGTGCGGGCTACCTTGATCGACATGCCCAGTACATCGGCCATGGTTTGCATCACAAAAGGTGACTTCAGAGAGATGCCACCGATGCCGATGACCTGTTTAATTTCGATCCCGTTTTCAAGGAATCGGTCAACAATAGCTTTGGAGCCGTAGGCCGTAGCTTCCACCAATGCACGAAAGATCAGGGGTGCAGAGCTGCCCAGCGTCAGGCCGGTGATGGATCCCTGCAATAACTGATTTGCATCGGGCGTACGGCGTCCGTTCATCCAGTCCGTTGCCAGGATGGTGCTCTCGCTCAGAGGTACCTTCTCTGCTTCTTTGGTCAGTTCCGGAATAATAGCATCCGCAACTTCGGCAATTAACTTCTCTCTGGTGGGAACATCCAACAGGGTTGATTTGCTTAGTATGGTTTGCAAAGGCCATTCGAGGAGCCGTTTAAACCATGCATAGACATCACCGAAGCCCGATTGGCCTGCCTCCAGGCCGATCATGCCGGGGATGACGGAGCCGTCTACCTGTCCGCAGATGCCGGGAATTAGTTTGTCGCCCATCTCTTCGTAGGGGACAGCCATGATGTCGCAGGTGGACGTGCCGATTACCCGAACAAAATCACCCGGTTTGATCTCTACTCCCACAGCACCCATGTGACAGTCGAAGGCGCCCACCGCCACTGCCACGTTGGTGGTGAGTCCCAGTCTTCGGGCCCACTCCTCTGTTAAGTTGCCCACCTTCACATTGCTCGGGTAGGTATCACGGTAAAGGCGGGAACGAAAACCGGCCAGCAGCGGATCGAGTGCAGTGAGAAACGCCTCTGAGGGCAATCCTTCCCA
>NZ_DCEN01000040.1:58992-72795 GCF_002316955.1 Proteiniphilum sp. UBA1028 | reverse complement strand
CCGGTAATCAGTCCAGGGAGCCAGTCGCAATGTTCTACCCAGGAGTAGGCTGCTTTTCGCACGGTTTCGTCTTCGCGAAGGATGTGCAGCATCTTGGCCCATACCCACTCAGAGGAGTAGATTCCTCCTTCGAAGGCGGTATAGTCTGTCTCCCATTCCTTTGCCAGCTTGTTGATTTCATCCGCCTCCTTTACGGCGGTGTGATCTTTCCAGAGCACGAACATGGCGTTTGGGTTTTCGGCAAACGCCGGCAGGAGAGCCAGAGGCGTACCCTGCTCATCTGTCAGTACAGGGGTGGATCCTGTGGTGTCGAATCCCATCCCCACTACCTTTTCAGCGGTACCTTCCGGTGACTTGGAGAGCGCTTCGCGGATGCTTTCCTCCAGCACTTCGATATAGTCGAGCGGATGCTGACGGTAACGGTTGCTACGCGGATCGCAGTAGCTGCCCTTCATCCATCGGGGATAATACTTCACAGAGGAGGCAATCTCATTGCCGTTGGCTGCATCAACAATGATGGCACGGCAGGAATCGGATCCATAGTCCAGTCCAATTACATATTTATTCATACTCTTTATTTTCTTTATTTGTTTTCAGTTGTTTAGTGCGGTTTGACAGTTCCTTGTTGTCTGTCGTAAGAAATTTTGCTGAGCGATAGCAGCTCAATATACCTCTTCCAACAGTTGAGGCCACTGCTCTTTTGTCCAGGAAAGACGTACGATGCGGAGTTTGGAGCGTCCTTCATCGTTTGCGTCGTAGGCATGGAACAGCAAGTAATCGTTTCCGCAGGAGTTTGCAATGGCATTGTGACCCACGCCATGCCACCGTTCGTTACCCTCCATCAGGATGGTGCCACCCCCAAAGAGCAGTTCTTTTCCCTCTTTGTCAAGATAAGGTCCTTCGATCTTGCGGGAACGTCCGTAGATCATTTTGTATGTGCTTTCCGCTCCCTTGCAGCAGTAATCGATGGATGCAAAGAGGTAGTAGTACTCACCTCTTCTCACCACAAAGGGAGCCTCGATGGCGTTGCCGCCGGCATCCACCGGATTGTTGTCGATTGCCGGAGGATTCTCCGGTGATCTTTTCTGTTTGCGGGAAGCCACGGTCACCGGTTCTTCACCGGGGTAGGGGGCAGTGAGGTCGTTGTTCAGGCGCACCATCTGCAGCCCGTCCCAGAAAGACCCGTAGAACAGAAAGGGGCGTCCCTCTTCGTCGATGATCAGGTTAGGGTCAATTGCATTCCAGTTGTCTTTGTCGGGTGTGGAGCAGATGACGGCTCCGTGATCCATCCACTGGAATGCGGGATCGTCGGGATTCAGTGTTTTGTTTTTCGCCAGGCCAATGCAGGAGGTGTTTTTCCCAAACGCGGAGACAGAGTAGTAAAGGTAGTACTGCCCGTTGTGGTAGCTGATGTCGGGAGCCCATATGTGTCCCCTGAAGGAGGGAACAGCGTCAACGCCCCACTGCGGTGCATCGGCAAATACCGGCTTCTCCCGCTTCCATGACTTCATGTCAGTAGAAGACCAAACAGCTATACCTCTTCCGGTGTGGAAGAGGTAGTAGGTGCTGTCTTGCCGGATCATTACCGGATCGTGTACTCCTATTCTTCCTTCAGGATCATTGGCTGCAGTTCCCTGTTGCCTGAATAGAAGGAAAAGAAATAGGACTGAGAAAATCAATGCACGTTGTTTCATCGGCTCTGGTGAGTGTGAATATTTACTGCAGCGATTTGTTCAGCAGATAATAGACCTCGTTTACTTTGAGCTCAAATTTAAAGTTGTTGATGGTGGTATCCTTGTCGATTGTCACCAGCTCGATGCCTGCGATATCGGCATAATCTTCAAAATATTCGTTGGTGAGTGCATAGCTGAATGCGGAGTGGTGCGTTCCGCCCGCATAGATCCAGGCAGCAGCTCCAACTTCCAGATTTGGCTGTGGAATCCACAGCGAGCTTGCCACCGGTAGTTTAGGAAGAGCCGCTTCCGGTTTCAGTACGTCTACGTTATTGACTACCATGCGGAAACGGTTGCCCATGTCCACGATTGTTGCTGCCAGTCCTGCTCCCGGGTCTGCGGTAAATACCAGTCTTGCCGGGTCTGCTTTTCCACCGATGCCGAGCGGGTGTACCTCCAGGCGAGGTTTCTGTGTTGTGATCAGCGGCGATACTTCCAGCATGTGAGATTGTAGGATTGCACTCTTTTCGCCCTTGAAGTGGTAGGTATAATCTTCCAGGAAGGAGCATCCTCCTTTTAGTCCTTTCGACATCACCCAAATAGTGCGCAATAGGGCTGCTGTTTTCCAGTCTCCTTCGGCACCGAATCCATATCCTTCCGCCATGAGGCGCTGACTGGCCAGCCCAGGCAGCTGGTTCAACCCATGCAGTGCATCGAAATTGGTGGTGAAGGCTTTTGCATTTTTGTCTTTCAAAAAACGACGAAGAGCAATTTCTATGCGTGCAGCCTCGCGTACCTGTCCATGATCTCTGGCGCCTTTTTTGCAGTTGTCTGCAAAGGTGTAGAGCTTTTCGTATTCGGCTACCAGCTCATCAATGTCCTGTTCCGTAACCTTATCCTGATACGCCACCAGATCACCGATGGCATAATAATCGACATGATAACCCAGGCGAAGTTCTGCCTCAAGGCGATCCCCATCGGTTACGGCCACGTTGTTCATGTTATCGCCGAAGCGTACAATCACCATGTCCTGAGCATCTGCCCAGGCAGCAGCAACGCGCATCCATACCGAAATGCGATCCTGAACTTTTGTGTCGGACCAGTGTCCCACAACCACTTTCCTGTTCTTCCGCATCCGGCTGACAATATGCCCAAACTCACGGTCACCGTGTGCCGATTGGTTCAGGTTCATAAAGTCCATGTCTATCTCGCTCCAGGGGATCTCTTTGTTGAACTGCGTATGCAGGTGCAACAAAGGTTTGTGGAAGTTTTGTAATCCTTTTATCCACATTTTTGCCGGAGAGAAAGTATGCATCCAGGTGATGATACCGATGCATTCCGGTGCGGTGTTTGCTTCCTTGAATACTTTCTCTACTTCGGGTGATGAGTTGGCAGTCCCCTTGTATACTACCTTTACCGGCAGCGTTCCGGCATCATTCAGTCCTTTTACAATCTCTTCCGAGTGGGCATTTACGGTAACAACTGCATCGCCTCCGTACAGAAGCTGCGCTCCTGTTACAAACCATACTTCCTGATTTTTAAATTCCATATTTTTTATTTTTGTTGATGTTATTTTTGTCCGTAATAAGCGTCAGGGCCATGTTTCCTGAAAAAATGCTTTTGAATAAGCGACTGATTCATGGTGAGAAGAGGATTGATCTGTCCGGCTACAAAAGCCATCTTCGCTACCTGCTCCATCACAACGGCGTTGTAGACGGCTTCGTGCGGATCCTTTCCCCATGAAAACGGACCGTGGTTTTTCACCAGCACGCCGGGTATATGTACCGGATTCAGTTCTTTAAAACGCTCGATGATCACGGTACCTGTTTCCTTTTCATATTCCCCTTTCACCTCAGCTTCCGTCATGTCGCGGGTACAGGGAATGTTGTCGCTGAAATAATCGGCATGGGTGGTTCCAATGATTGGGATGTCGCATCCTGCCTGTGCCCATGCTGTGGCAAAGGTGGAATGGGTATGTACCACTCCGCCGATGGCGGGGAAGGCCTTGTAGAGTTCCAGGTGGGTGGGCGTATCCGAGGAGGGTTTGTATTTCCCTTCCACCACTTTTCCTTCCATATCAGTCACCACCATATCCTCCGCCTTCATTTGATCGTAAGAGACACCGGAGGGTTTTATGACGACCAGGTTTTTGTCTCTGTCGACCGCGCTCACGTTCCCCCAGGTAAAGATCACCAGCCCATGTTCTACCAGATCGAGATTGGCCTGGAAGACAGCTGCTTTTAGTTCTTCTATACTCATATAAATGTTTTATTTATTGAATTTCGAGCATTACCACCGATTTGGAGGGTAATACCACCGAAAGGTTATTGTTCGAAAGGCTTGCTCCCTTGAAGTCGTTTACCTTTACCTTAGACGGTTGTTCAAAGCTATTGTAATCGTTTATTTTACCAGAGGTGAGTATTTTCCCTTTAATATTTTTGGCTGTGGCTCCGATAAGCTGGGTGTTGATCCGTTGTTCGCTATTGGGGTCGGCGTTTACGAGAGTGATATGGATCTTGCCATTGGCATCTTTTGATGCAGAAACGCTTACCGCATCAATTTCCCTGTCACCCTGGCGATACTTGTTGCTGGTAAAGGAAATCGGAAGAAGGGTGGCATCCTGATGTACTTTGTAGAGGTAGAAGACCCAATAGGTGGGCGTGAGCAGCATCTTTTCCTCGTCGGTGAGCATCACAGCCTGTAGCACGTTCACCGTCTGAGCGAGGTTGGCCATTTGTACACGGTCGCTATGTGCGTTAAAGATGTTGAGGTTGATTCCGGCTACGATGGCATCTCGCAGGGTATTTTGCTGATAGAGGAACCCCGGATTGGTTCCCGGCTCCACATTGTACCAGGTACCCCATTCGTCAACGATCAGGCCGACCCGTTTCCGGGGATCATAACGATCCATGATGGCAGAATGTTTGCTGATCAGCTCATCCATGAACAACGTTTTTTCGATGGTGGTAAAATATTCCTCTTCGTCGAAGTTGGTAGCAGATCCTTTGTCGCCCCAGTCTTTGGGTACCGTGTAGTAGTGGAGCGACAGGCCCTGCATCTGCCGACCCGCATTCTTCATCAGTGTTTCGGTCCAGTTATAGTCGCCCCCGTTTGCACCGCAGGCGATTTTGTAAAGCCGGTTGTCGCCATAGTTCCGAGCGAAAGTGGCATAGTGGCGATAGAGGTCGGAGTAGTAATCGGGAGTCATGTTCCCGCCGCAACCCCAGCTTTCGTTTCCTACGCCCCAGAATTTTACTTTCCAGGGTTCCTGGCGTCCGTTTTTGCGGCGCAGGTTGGCCATCGGGCTCTCGCCGTCGAAGGTGATATATTCAACCCATTTAGACATTTCTTCTACGGTGCCGCTGCCCACATTTCCGCTGATGTAGGGTTCAGTCCCCAATTGTTCACAAAGGTCCAGAAATTCATGGGTGCCGAAGCTGTTGTCTTCTACCACGCCCCCCCAGTGTGTGTTGATCATCTTGGGCCGGTTTTCACGGGGGCCGATTCCGTCCATCCAGTGATACTCGTCGGCAAAGCATCCTCCCGGCCACCGGAGGTTGGGGATGCTGATGTCTTTCAAAGCCTGAACCACATCATTCCGTATTCCCCGGGTGTTGGGAATGGATGAGTCTTCGCCTACCCAGTATCCACCATAAATACAACGACCCAGATGTTCGGAGAAGTGTCCGTAGATGTGTTTGTTGATGGTGTTTTGTCCCTTGTCGGCTTCAATGATCAGTCTGTTCTGTGCTTGCACAGACGCACTGCCGATTAGTATCAGCAGCATAATTTGGCATGTTCTTTTTAATCTCATGGATGACATTTTTTTTAATGTTTTATCAGAGGGTAGTTTAATGAGTGTAAAGTTAAAACTTATTTCACTCAATTCCTACAATCCTCACAATTTGTTATGATTACCCCTCCTTCGGGTTGAATCTGCAAGGTGATTTCACCCTCCTTTTTGATATTCATCTGTTTCAATTCCGGCGAACGTTCTGTATTGTCGGAATATATATTCACTTTTTTGGCGGTGAACATCGGTAGTCTCACATTTACCTTTTTTATTTCTTTTTCCGCATTGATGGCCGCCACGTACCACCGTTCACCGCTACGGCGGGCCAGTATCACATACTTTCCCGGATAACCGTCAATGAACAGTGTTTCGTCCCACAACGAAGGAATTTCTTTCATAAAATCGATCACGAAAGAGGGGTACTCCCGGAGGTTGTTGGGTGTGATGCCAAAATTTTGAATGGGCGATTGGAACAACACGGCAGTGGCTAACTGGAATGTTTCCGTTGTTTTACGTGTGGTGCCGCCGTCGTTATTACGGTTGTGACGTTTGTTCAGCAATACGGGACCGAAGTCCATCGCGGCAACACTGTTTCTGATAAAGGGATGCAATGTGGCGTTATAAGCTTCCTGGTCGTTGGCATGCTGGGTGAAGATGAGGTTCTCGGAAGCAAGTACCGCTTCGCTACCGGCGAAGTTAGGATACATTCTTTCCCATCCTCTGGGAAGCGTGCATCCGTGGAATATCACTGCCAGGCCGTAGTCGTTGGCATCCGACAGAATATCTTCGTAGAGTTTCATGGTTTCCTGTTTATCGCCCCCGAAGAAATCGACTTTAATGCCTTTCACTCCGATACTTTGTAGCCACGCCATCTCTTTCTTACGTGCTACCGAGGTATTCATCCGGTTTTTTGGCCCCTGGGGGGCATCGCTCCAAAAGCCGTTCGAGTTATACCATAGAGAGATGCCTACTCCCTTTGAAGCGGCATACTGAGCCAGTTCTTCAATTTTTTCACGTCCGATCCGCGTGTCCCACCAGTTATCAATCAGTACCAGCTCATATCCCAATTGAGCGGAGTGGTCGATAAATGTTTTCTGATCTTCGTAGTTGATGCTTCCGTCCTGCCACAGGAGCCAACTCCAGGTTGATCGTCCGAACTGATATGTTTTTGAGGGTTCATACAACGGATCAACCACATCGAAGGCGACGGTGGTTTCAACAATCGGCTTCAGGTTGTCGCCCACACTGATTGTGCGCCAGGGGGTCTCTCCGGGTAATGAGATGGCGGGGCTGGCACTTCCGATGCCGTTATTTTCTCCCTCTTCCGGAAAGTCAATAGTGTAGAGTCCCTCTTTAGTGCCTTCGCTCAGTTTAGCGCCACAGTAGAGACTCCCGACTCCTGTTTCAGAGATCAGGGCCCAACCATGATCACCCACATGAAACAATCCAGGAAGGGTATATCCCAGCCCATATCTGGAAGGAGTCCCTATCGGTTCATCCGGCACATACTCTTCTTCATAGCTGGGTTTTGTCCTCATCCACCCGCTCATGGGGGTAGCCTGCGGGGTCAGGAAGGTGGTGGCGAATGATGGAAAATTGAATCCTGTAAGCTCTTTTTCTATAGAGCATCGTGCGGTCTCCCCGTTCTGAGAGAGTGCATATTTGAAGGCAATGTCGTTGTTGCTTACACGAAATATCAGGCTTATTTTCTCTTTGCGCGTTGTTTCATAGGTGGCGGTTACTTCATTTGCCCGGTATTCAACGGTACTTTTTTTGATTTTGGGTTCATGGTATGTCTTATGGATAACCTGTCTGTTTTCATCCACAAACTGCAGTTTGCGGCTAAAATCGCTCACGTTGGTGATTATTCCCAATGGAGAGTCTTCAAGGATGGTTTTGTCTTTATATGTTACGTTGTAGCAGAGGTCTCCGTTCATAAGCGAGAGGGTCACTGCCAGGTTGTTATCCGGGCTTCTGATTTCAATTTGATCTGCCGATAGCGGAAGCAGAATGTAAAGTGACAAGAGGCTGAGGACTATTTTTTTCATCGTTTAAATTATTGCTATAACACAAAAGTAATGCACTTATCCTTAATAAAAGGTAGATAAATAGATACAAATGGTAGACAAATCAATCATTTTTTTCGGGAAGGTTCTCTTATAAAGGTAAAAAACATATTTACAAATAAAACCAAAAGGAGCAACATCAGACATGGCATCCTGTTGCCCTTTTGGTTTCTTGTAAATTTATTATTTCAGGCTAATCTTTTGCACCTGTGTATAATAAAACTCATTCGTTACATTTGCACGAACGCCAACTCGTATAAATACTTCGTCCAGTTTTTTGAGACTTTCAGACAGATTCACAGAAAGAGAGGATTGTTGTCCGAAGATGATTCCGGATATGTCAACATCGACAACCTGCTCTTTTTTATTCTGATCTGTCAACACTGAATGTCCGATGAATAATCTTACTTGAGCAAGATTTGCATTTTCTACAATTTTATTAACCGTAAAGTTTGCAGTGATCTTACCCGATGCATGCTGAAAGCTTTCTTTGGAGATTGTAAAATAGGGTTTTACTGGTACATCGTACACCGTGTTGCCTTTTACATTGATTGTAATTGTGTCGCTCAGCTGAGGTTCCCAGGGTGCTCCGGCTTTTCGCACCAACTTGTACTCCCCGTCGAACAGACTGACTGAATAAGTCCCATCTTGTGCAATATAAACTGGAATAGCATATCGTAACTGATATCCGTCTTGCCATAATTCCAACTGTGGGCCGTTGTTCCTTATTCCTACAGGATTCCCCTCATACACCACGCTACCGGAGAGGGTGGACTTTGGCTCGTCGAAATTATCATATTCACATCCGGTGAATATGATACCTATTAAAAGAGCTATAAATAAATAATATCTTTTCATTTGAATGTTTTTTTATGAGATTAATGGAATGGATTTTTAACCAGCTTCGGATTGTTGTTCAACACTGTTGGACTAATCGAAGAATAATAGTTGGCCATACGAAAAAAACGAGCTCTCTTGAAACGGGTTGGTCTTACTCTCTCAAATATATATTTTCCATCATCAGCGTGTCCGGGGCGAGAAATTCTATATGGATACAAACCATGAACTACTGCGTTGGGATCAGAATCCTGTCCGTTCCATACCTTATCAGCTATTCTCCAGCGTTTCAAGTCAAAATATCTGTGGTCTTCAAATGCAAGTTCCACACGTCGTTCATTCTGTATGATCTCAATAGTCAGAGTAGTTAGGCTATTTGCAGGAAATCCACCATGGACTTCGCGAACCTTGTTGATGTATCCCAGTGCACTTGCGTCGCCCAACTCGAATGCAGCTTCTCCGGCATTCAAATAGATTTCGCCAAGACGAAACCAGGTCCACCAATTTGAAGCAAGACTCGGACGAACACCGTCCTGAGGATTCTCACTGACAAATTTACGCAGATAAAACCCTGTGTTACTTACATACTGGTCATCATCTTTGGGTCCATCAAACCCTGTGAGCACCTTGCCATCCTCGTATGTTGTTCCAAGATTTCCAATTCGAAATTTATATCCTCCATCTTCCCAAATAGCTACCCCTGCCTGTATGTTTACCGGCATATTGCGAAATTGACTTCCCGGGTAGACCACAGTACCATACAACCTGGCATCTTTATTTGCAAATATGTCGGACATGTTGTCGTAAACGATGTAATTGCCTTCGGAGTCCTTGTCTTTTAGGCGCCCATCAGAACCATCTAGATATTCATAACTTTCTACCAGACTAAGAGAGGGAGTCAGCATAGAAGATCCTTCAATGTCAGATCTAAAACTTCTGACTACGTTGTCGTATGTAAATCCGTGTACCTTGCCAGTCATGAAATCCTTTGCAAAGATTACTTCCTTTGCATTCTTATCCATGAATAGCTTATAGAAATTCTCCCCTTTGGAGGATCCACCAGGGTTATAAAGCTCATATTCAGGATTGGCGATAATCTCTTTAGACGCTGACAATGATTTTTGATAATATTCGGCAGCTTTGTTAGCAGGAATACCTACCTCTCCACCAGGAGTAGAGATTGGTGCACTCATAAGGTTGTTATATTTTGCAATTGAACCGGCATAGAGCATCGCGCGACTTTGTAATGCCAATGCAACAAATTTGTTTGCACGGGTTCTGCTCTTTTCCGTTATGGTAAAATTGTCTTTTATTGCCTGAATTTCATCATAAATAAAGTCATATACTTCAGATTCTTTGGCGCGAGGTATTTGTAGTGATGACGGGTCCCCACTTCCATCGTAAATCAACTGTGTTGTAATAAGAGGAACCCCTCCCATTCTTTTCACCAGCTCAAAGTAGACAAACGCTCTGATAAAGCGAAGTTCAGCATTAAATTGATTTTTTTGAACATCGGTCAGTTTTACACTGTACTTCTCCATGTTCTCCAAGGACAAATTAATATCGCGAATAAAGGTGTAATCCCAATAACGCGCATAATCATCTCCATAATTAATGTCATTCCTCCAGTTCTGGTCGACGTGCCCCGACCACATAGCATCATCGAATTCGGTATTTGTACCAGTATTAAAGACTCCTGCTAATTGAGGCAACCTGTCGTAGTAATTGGCCAGTAACCCCAAGATCATGTTTGGGTCGTTCCATAGTTGCTCGTCAGTAATCCTGTCTTTGGGTGTTCTTTGTAACCAATCATCCTCATTACATCCTGCAAACGCTCCCGCGACAACCAGTAATATTGACAAATAGTATATGTGTATTTTCTTCATAATCTTTTTTATTAAAATGTTACATTTAATCCGACCAGAATTGTTCTTTGTTGGGGGTAGACGACTGCAGCCCTTGCTTCAATTTCCGGGTCGATTTGATATTCGCTCACATTGTCTAAAGAGAACAGATTAGAAGCACTGGCATAAACGCGTAATTTGCTTATATTCATTTTGCTTATAATTGTTTTAGGCAGACTATACCCGATTTCTGCATTCTTCAAACGAAGGAATCGGACATCATGTTGCCAAAAGTCACTGTTTCTGCCGTTATTCACGCTGGTCCCTTTTCTGATTGCAGGATATTTCCCGGGGATCCATTCACTATTCGGATCATAGACGTCGGCACGATGCCATCTGTCTTCCAGGAGATAAGCCGGAGAGTTGCCTCCTGCATGGAATGGATTTCTTAACTCGTAATCCTGAAACCATGATTGCATGGCTGCCCCCGCAAAGTCCATATTCAAATCAAATCCTTTCCATTGTAATCCGATGTTTCCGCCAAAGCTAAACATGGGTGCCCAACCGGTAGGATATCCAATTGGTCTTTCATCCATTGAGTTGATGATGCCATCGCCATTGACATCTTTATAAATAATGTCACCAGGAAGTTGCGTTCTATTATTTTGGCCGTCATTATCAATGGGGTAATTTCTAATTTCTTCTTCAGACTGGAACCGGCCTATGGCCTGGTATCCCCACCAAATTCCACCCCACCTGTTTTCGGCAGAATTACGATATTCATCCCATGAACTTCCAAAACGAGGCTTATAGCTTTCCAGACGTTTAAATCGGGAGTATGTACCGTTTGCACTCACTGTGAACCCCACATCTCCAAACGTGTCACTGAATGTAATCATACCCTCTGCTCCCCTGTATGCATTCTTGTTAAGATTTTCGTTCGGAAGCGAATAACCCACTTCACTTGGGAGAAGCACATCATAACGAGCTGCGGGGATACCGGAAATAATCTTCGTGAAAACATCGGCTGTAAATGAAAGCCTGCTGCCGAGAAAACGGGCGTCAATTCCTGCATTGTACGTCGTGTTTTTCTCCCAGGATAGATTGGTTACGGGCAACCCGCGTGGCCTTACTCCGATCACGTATTTGCCGTCTAAAACGGCTCCTCCGTTTCCGAAGTCGTATCCGCTAATATAGCCGAACATACTTACACCCGCTTCGCTACCTGTTTGGCCAACAGAAGCTCTTAGTTTAAGATCGTCGACAGTCTCCTTCAAGCCTTCAAAGAATGGTTCATCCGATATGCGCCAGCCAGCAGAGGCACCAGGGAAAAATCCCCATCGTTTACCTGGAGCATACAGGTATGAGGCGTCATATCTGCCCAATAATTCAACCATATATTTATCTCTGAAACTATAGTTTAATCTTCCCACATACCCAGAACGTGCCTGATATGCCCATTGATCGCCATACCCTGTAAGTTCAGGTAATGTTTTAAAAGGAATATAATTGTTTGTTGGAGCTGTATTAGACCATCTGTTTGTCCTGTCGTAGTCTGATCTCTCGTATGCAAAAACAGCCTCCATATTGTGGTCTCCGAGTGTTTTTGCATAATTCAGCATAAACTGACCATACCGTGATTTTGAGTCTGTTTGTTCTTCCAGCCTCCATCTTGCACTCTGTCCACCACCGAGAATATATTCGTCATTTGGTCTGTCATACGTGTAAAAATCATATGAATATTGGAATCCGTCAAAGTCAAGATGCGTATAATTATAGGAATAAGTGAACTTTGCAGTCAGGCCGAAATCGAACTTATACTGGCCGTATACGTTCACATTGAAATTTTTTGTATAGTTATCCTTATAACCGGCAATATCTCTTGAAAAGAGTGCAGGGTTCAAGTCCGGCCTGTTAGGAATTGCATTCATGTATTGAGGGTTATCATTTGCATATGGCCCATAGGTAGGTATGCTGCTAAAGATTGACAATATTGAAGAGAAATATCCGTCACCACCCGGTAGTCCCACATCGCTTGTTCGTTCCGCTCTGGCGCTTGTTTGAGTTCCAACAGTAAATCGATCAGATATCTTGCTTTCCAAATTTACCTGAAAGTTTGTTCGGTTGTAGTCAAAGTCTTTCATCATGGCTTCCTGTCCAGTATTTGAAAGCGATAAATAATAGTTAGAACGTTCCGACCCTCCGGAAACGTTGGCATTGATGTTGTACTGAGGGACATTGTTCCTCATGATAATATCATAATAATCATAACTTTTGTATCCCGGCTCTGTTCCTGCTTGCCATTTTGCAAACTCTTCAGGAGTATAAAGCGTACTTGGATCTTTTCCTGCATTCTGTTCTGATTCAAGGAGACCTCTTATGTATTGTGGTGCATTAGCCATTTCGGGAAAACGAGTGAGATTTTGCCAGCCATAATATGCATTCACATTTACTGTAGCACGGTCTTCCTTACGTCCCTTTTTAGTGGTAACCAATACTACTCCACTTGAAGCACGAAGACCATAAATAGAAGCAGATGCATCTTTTAATATTGAAATACTCTCAATATCTTCCAGGCTAAGGGCATTGAAAGCATCTTCACCAGAAACGTTTGATTTTCCTAACCAGTTTCTACTGGCTTCACCTCCGTAGGGTATGCCGTCTATTACATACAAAGGCTTCCCCATATTACGAATTTCGACGTTGATACCTCTACCCGGACGTGAATCGATGGCTCTGGTAGAGACTCCGGCCATCTTGCCCGAAAGCGCCCCCGCGGTTGTGGTAGAAGAGGAACGCATAATGTCCTCCGAATCGATACTGCTGACTGCTGTGGTGACCTTTCGTTTTGATTGTGTACCATAGCCAACAACTATTACTTCACTCAGCAAACCCACATCCTCGCTTAATACCACATTGAGCCTTTTACGTCCGTCCAGTGCAATTGTTTGTGTTTGCATTCCTACATAAGAAAATTCCAATGTAGCATTTGTAGGTACATCCGTAAGTGTGTAGTTCCCTTCGTAATCGGTGATTGTCCCTACTGTAGATTCTACTACGCGAATAGTAACGCCTATCAACGGTTCATTTTTTGCGTCTTTTACTGTTCCACTCACAGTAATATTTTGCGCAAACATTCCTAAAGAAAATGTCCACATTAATAAAAGCGTAAAACAAATTCTTTTCCCTTTTAAATAGAGTTTTTTTCTCATTCTTTCATGCGTTTTTTAGATAAATAAAACATCCTAAAATCATATAAATTGTCGATATAGTTTTTTATGGCTTAATAAAGTTCAAAATATCGCTAAAAGTGATTTCATATTACTCCTTGGTCTTTCAATCTATACATTACCTCTTGAGAACCTCAATCATTAAATCTTACTCGCAAAGTGTTTAAAAACCGTTGTCCGTGTGTTCCCATTAAGCTTTTATAACTTTCTCGAACCTTTTGCAAAATTACAAATTAACTTTCCCCATACATAATTTAAGACGGTAGTGAATCATTCATTAACGGGTCTTAAATCATGCGGTGGCAAAAAACATCTTCTATTTTGCCTCTTTTATCGTATATTTGAATTGATAAACTTTCG
>NZ_DCEN01000040.1:21335-58811 GCF_002316955.1 Proteiniphilum sp. UBA1028 | reverse complement strand
GATTATCAGCCCAGCCATCTTTAATTACACCTTTAGGTGTTGAGCAGGGATTGTCAAATAATCATGTAGTCAGTATCACTCAGGACAGAGATGGTTTTCTTTGGTTTGCTACTGAAGAGGGACTGAATAAGTTCGATGGTCTCCGGTTTACCCGTTTTTTTAAACATACAAAGGATATAAGCGGGAATGAACTGAATTATGTGCTTGCAGATCCGGACGATCCAATAATATGGATAGCCACACAGCGGGATGGATTGAACGGATATAACTACGTTAAGGATTCTCTTGAGGTGTTTCAGCATGTTGACAAAGATGGAAACAGCCTGATTACAAACGATGTGACAGCTATTGCTCATTCGTGGGACGGCAATTTGTGGCTGAGCACTTATCATCGGGGCGTGGAATACTTTGACAAAAAAAGCAAAATCTTTTCTCATTATAATCGATCCACTCTATCCGGGTTGCCATCAGATAATGTATGGACTGTATTGGATGATCAGGATGGACATCTTTTTATCGGACATGTGTCGGACGGTTTGAGTGTGCTCTCTCTGGGGAGTAATCAGGTGAAAAACTACCGTCATAATCCTGCAGACCCCGGATCAATTCCCGGGAATGAGGTGAGGCGAATTTACAAAGACAGCCATCAGAATATCTGGGTGGGAACAGATAAAGGGCTGGTGCTTTTTAATACCGAAAGAGAAATATTCATCAAACCTGATGTGTCACCGGAAAGTCCGTTGAATTCGGGTATTTTTGATATTCGGCAGACAGAAGATAATAAGCTCTGGATTGCCACAGAACTGAACGGTGTGTATGTCCTGGATTTGCGGCAACACTTTTTTACATCACCAACTCAATTGAACATGCAGCACTATACGGTAGGGTATAATAGGAACAGCCTTTCAAATTCGAATGTGCGCTGTGTGTTTCAGGACTCCTTTAATAATATCTGGCTGGGAACATACGGTGGAGGGATCAACTTCATCGGCCATGAAGCACCTCTGTTTAATAAGTACAGCTTTTCGCCTGTTGCGGAAGATACATATGCCATGAACAACAGAATGGCTCTCAGCCTCGCGCTTGATGGAGAAAATAAATTGTGGATAGGAACCGACGGTGGAGGTATCAATGTCTTTGAAAACGGGAAGCGGGTTCACCTCTTTACCAAAGAGTCCGGAAATCTCTCGCACAATTCCATTCAGGCACTCTTTAAAGACTCATTTCATAATATCTGGATCGGTTCCTTTATGGGAGGTGTCAACCATTATGATCATCAATCCAAAAGATTTGCATCACTTCTCCTTGATGGAAAGAGCAATCAGGATGTCCGTTGCTTTTATGAAGATAATGAGAATAATATTTGGGTGGGTACAAGTTCCGGTATTTATCTGCTCGATGCGAAAGGGAAAAAACAAAAAGCGCATTACACCAGCGCAGAAAACGGATTACCGGAAGATCTCGTCCGGTGTATCGGTCAAGACCACAAAGGACGCATGTGGATTGGCACGTTTGGGAGGGGGCTGGCTGTTTTTACCGCCGATATGGAACCTCTTAAATATTTCAACGAGCAAAATGGTTTCAGTTCAAATTCAATTAATTATCTCTTCGCTGATTCTCGTGGATGCGTTTGGGTAGCTACAGGAGAAGGATTAGCCTGTTTTAAGGAGGGAGATTCTTTTGAATACCACCTCTATGGAAGAGAAGAGGGGCTCATCAATACCCATATTCGAGCCATCACGGAAGATAAGGATAAAAATATATGGTTTAGTACCAATATGGGGGTAAGCTGCTACATCTCAGATAGTGGAAAGTTTCAACATTACGGTCATGTGGGGAAAACTCCCATGAGCAGCTTTTTGAATACTGTTGTAAAAGACAATAAGAATGAAATGATCTATTTTGGCTCCGTTAACGGGGTCTATTTTTTCAAGCCGTTTTCGGTACTTCAGGAGCAGAATGTCCCACCGGCAATTGTGACCGAAATAAAGGTCTATGAGTCCGGAACATCGATTGGCGATGAACTTACGCTGAATTATTTTGAAGGGAACAATGAAACTATCAGACTGAATCATAATCAGAATAGCTTCAGCATTTCATATTGTGTTCAGGATTATGCACTTGTTGATCGAGTGGACTATGTTTATAGGTTGAAAGGACTGGAGGACACCTGGCAAGAGGTTGCGGAGAACAATGTGACATTTCGCAATATTCCCCCGGGACACTATCAGTTTCAGGTGAGTGCACGAATGAAAAATCAACTCCTTCCGGATGATGTGTATACGATCTCCATCAGGGTAGCTCCTCCGCTGTGGCTGACCTGGTGGGCAAAGGCCATTTATATTGTTCTCACTCTATCTGTTCTTGCTTCAATCTTGTACATCTATAAAAAAAGAGTAGATATTCAGAGTTCCTATGAAATGGAAAAGAAAAAGCATGCCCATGAGCAGGAGTTGAACGATGAGCGACTCAGATTTTATACAAATATTACACATGAGTTACGCACTCCTCTTACTCTGATTATTGGTCCTTTGGAAGATTTACAGCATGATCCGCAGCTTCCGCCAAAGCAACATCAAAAAATTGCGTTGGTCAGACAAAGCGCCTTGCGTCTTCTGGACTTGATTAATCAGCTGCTGGAGTTCAGGAAAACCGAAACCCAGAACAAAGAACTATGTGTGAGCAAAGGGAATATTTCGGAACTTGTTAACGAAATAGGGTTAAAATACAAGGAGTTCAACACGAAACCCGAAGTGGAAATAGTTACTGAACTGGAGAGTGAAGAGACAGTTCTCTATTTTGACAGAGAAGTTGTGAATACTATTCTGGATAATCTTATGGCAAATGCCGTGAAGAATACCGATAGCGGAAAAATAACTCTTTCTCTACATACTTTTTACAAAAACGATCGTTTATACACGGAGATAAGGGTCGAAGATACCGGGTGTGGTATTCCTGAGGACGAGCTCGATCGTGTTTTCGAACGTTACTATCAGGTGCGGAATAATAAACAGGCCTCGGGTACGGGCATCGGATTGGCACTAATAAAGAAATTGGCTGAGGTGCATGAGGGAACGGTCAGCGTGGTTAGTGAAATCAATAAGGGAAGCACTTTCCGTTTTACAATTCTTACCCAAAACAGCTATCCCAACGCATTGCATGCTGATAAGGAGGCGAGGGAGGGGATGGAGCAGGAGATAGAAAATGAGCCTGATGAAGAAAGAAGAAACAGCGAAAAACAGATACTGTTGGTCGTGGAAGATAATAGGGAGATACGGGATTATATTGCCGAGTCGCTTTCTGATACATTTGACGTGATTACTGCCGGCGAAGGAGAAGAGGGATGTACTGCCGCTTTCATCAATATTCCGGATGTCATCGTCAGTGATATCATGATGCCCGGAATGGATGGGATCACGTTTTGTAAGAGGGTAAAAGAGGATGTGCGTACAAGCCATATCCCTCTGATTTTGCTGACAGCGAAGGGCTCCTTGCAGGACAAGGAAGAAGGATATGTCTCAGGAGCGGACTCCTACCTTACCAAGCCTTTTAGTGCCACGCTGTTGCGAAGCCGTATTGATAATTTGCTGGAGAACCGGAAAAAACTTGCCGAGCAGTTCAAATTAAATCTAAAGCTGGATAGTAAAAGCGTTTTGTTGAACAAATCCCTTAATCAACTGGACAGCGAGTTTATTGCCAACGTTACACAACTTATAGAAGATAATATGGAACAGGAAAAAATTGACGTGGGATTCCTTTCGGATGCACTTTCAATGAGCAGTTCCACGCTTTATCGCAAAATTAAAGCGCTGACAGGGGTTTCCACCAATGAGTTCATACGAAAAGTCAGGATGAGCAGGGCTGAGCAGCTCTTGCTGACGGGGAAATTTACCGTCTCTGAGGTTGGATACCAGGTTGGCATGAGCAGCCCTGTTTATTTCAGGCAATGCTTCAAAGAGGAGTTTGGAATGGCGCCGTCCGATTATATAAGGAAAATAAAAGCGGAATAAAAAAACCAGCTTTTGCGTGTTATTTTGTTCGTTTTCCCCACACCGAACGACCCTCATCATCCAGTCCGGTTAAAAGGAGTGTATGCTTTTGGTTTTCCCAGTCCTGTCCGGCAAAGATATATAAATTACGGATAGTATCCTTGCCCAAGGATAATGATATTGTTTGGTTTTTTTTAGTAAAGTTCCAAGTGCCATTGTCGCTTGTGGTACCGTCTGCGTTCAGATACAAGTGAAAAGAATTGTTCCACTCCTCCTCTTTCAGGCTGCCCTCTCCCCACAATATCTGCCCTGCTTCCAGCTGCCGCTCGTAGGTCGATTCCCTGATACGGATCAACTCCCATTCACCGGTAATATCCTGTTTAGAAACCACCCGTTCTGCCTCACCAGCGTATCTCTGGGGTGAGACCACAGGCCAGCCGTCGGGTGTGAAAAAGAGCTCCCTGAGATGCAGCACCATCAGGTGGTTTCCCGGTGACAGCCGTCCCTGATGTGCCATGAAGTATCGCCCCTCCTCTGTGGCCAGGATACCGCAGTGTCCCGTACCTGCCCATCCCGGATGATTGTTGAACCGGTAGGGTGCCGTGATAATGGGGAAGTTGTTGGTGGTGTCGTTCATGTTCTTCCCAAAATAGTCGAGAAAAGGTCCTTCCGGTTTGTCTGATCGGCCCACACGCACATTGTAGGTGGTCATCAGCGGATCATAAGAGACGAAAAGAAAGTGTTTTTTCAGTTCTGGGTTGTAAATAATTTCCGGTGCTTCAAGATTGTCTTTGCGGTAATTGGCCCTTCGAGCTATCAGATGCCCCAGGTCATCTTTTTTCATGGTTAATCCTGTAGCGGGGTCAAGCTCAACGCAATATAGTCCCCCGAAATAGGAGCCGTAATGCATCCAGATCCTGCCATTGCCCGGATCTTCAATTACGCTCGGATCAATGGCGTTCATGGGGGTATGGTTGTCGCTTTTCACTACAGCCCCCTTTTGTTCCCATGGCCCTTCCGGAGATGCGGATTCAGCCAGGCCGATCCAGGATGTTTTTTTCCCGAATGCTGATACACTGTAATAAAGCCTGTATCGATCACCCTGTTTCATTACATAGGGAGCCCAAATGTTCGTTGCCCCACTGCCCTCGTTATGGGCATGTACCCACTCAACCGCCTCTTCCGGGATTTCGGAAAACGCCCATCCCACGAATTCCCAGTGAACGAGATCCTTTGATTTCCTGATCTGGATGTTCCCAAGTGGGACATTCATCTCTCTGGCTTTTTCACGGTTTTCGGCGAAGATGGCATCGGTGGAATAGATGTAGTACACATCGTTGAACTTTTTGATGGCGGGATCATGCACATTGTATGTACCCCACTCCTTGTAGTGTTCCATGGGTGAGAGGAAGGTGTAGTCATCCACCCATGGATTGGCTTTCTCCTGTGGTAGGGTTGAATGTTGCTTCTGTTTGCAGGAGAGGAGTAACAGCGACAGGGAGATAATGGCAAAGATACAGGGTTGCAGCTGATGGCTATTTTTCTTCACGCTTTTCTTCAATTATGATTTCACTACAAACAAAACGCTATTTTTCAACGAAAAGGTAGAGAAATGAGCACAGATGGTGGATAATTGGTGAATTGACAAAATCGGTTCATTTTTAACTTATTTAGGTTGATTATTCTTTTTACTTTTGTGCGTAGTGAAAGGGTATCATGAGAAAGAAAACTACTTTATTTATTGGCATTCTGATTCTCCACACGCTCTTTTTACCTGCACAGAGATTAACCGCTGAGGAGTATCACATTCAGTTCGTCACAATGGATGATGGATTGATGCATCATTATATTGATGACATCTACAAAGATGAGACCGGTTATCTCTGGATCTCGACTGGAGGAGGACTTTCCCGTTATGACGGATACAAGTTTGTGCATTACGACATGAACTCGTCTCCTGTAGCCATAAAAGGTAATTTTGTTCATAAAGTATGTGAAGATGATTTCAACCGATTGTGGATCGCATCGGAGGGAGGGCTGGATGTGTTGGACTTATGGCAACATCAAAAGGTAGACCTGTTTCCGGGCATTGACTCACTCAAATTGTCATTTCTTGATAACCCGGTGATCAATATTATGAAGGATGCAAAAGGTGACATATGGTTATATACCAGTAAAATTTATAAGATTCTACTTTCCGAAGAAGGTGACATCAGGGATGTACTGTTATATGAAGATGATCTGCATGCTGAGCTATTTGTGGCACTGGCCGACATTGACAAAGACGGAAATGTCTGGGCGGGTTTTAACAATGAAATATTTAAGTTGTTTGTGTCAGAAAGGAATGAACTGAAAGCGGTTCCCGTATCTGAAAAGTTGAAATTTGAGACAAAAATAATGATCATGAAGTTCCTGCTCAAGGAGAATGATGTCTGGATAGGTACCGATCGTGGTTTATACAGGTACTATCGAAACGAAGATGTGTTGAAGGTATACAGGAGTCGATCGGGAGATCCTCATTCCCTGTCGCATGATTATGTTTCGGAACTGACACTGACTGATTCCAGGCAATTGATTGCCGGTACATTGAGAGGTATCAGTATTTACAATTCCTCCTCCGATGCGTTTGATCAGATCGCTGCTGACAATAGCGCCAATGGAAACCGACTGAACAGCAATTTTATCAATTCGGTTTTTTATCAGGAGGGCATACTCTGGCTAGGTACGGAGACCGGTGGAATCAATAAGCTTTCTCCAAGGAACAGGTTTATCAGGAACTATGTCTATGATAAAAATGCGCAGGGTTCCCTTTCCCGTAATCCGGTGAATGCGATTTTGGAAGATGAAAAAGGAAATTTATGGGTTGGAACGGTTGAGGGCGGATTAAATCAGAAACGGAAGGGGGAGGAGCTGTTCATCCATTACACGACCACATCCCCATCGCGGTTGAGTCACAATTCCGTGAGTGCATTGAGCCTGGATGATGAGCAACGGCTATGGACCGGGACCTGGGGGTTTGGGGTGACCCTGCTTGACCTTACAGATCCCCGCAAACTACCGATAAAGTATATTCATAGCGGCAAATATCCCCAATTTTTGCTCGATTTCGTGGGTGCACTTGCGTATGACCGGTATAACAATGGCATGTGGATCGGAACGAACCAGGGACTTTTTTTCTATGACATAGATCGGGATAGTTTACAAAAGCCTTTCCGCGACAACCAGTCGGATCAGATTAATGGTGTTATCGGATCGGTGATCGATAATCACAATCAATTGTGGATGGGGTGCGCGGAAGGCGTGTATGTGATTGATTTGAACAGACAGGAGGATGATTATTTCAGCTATGTTCACTTAAGGTATAAGTTGGACAATCCCCAGTCGAAGCTTGTGGAGAGAATCACCAGTTTCTGCATGGACTCGGAAGGTGTCTTATGGCTGGGCAGTGATGGTTTCGGCATTTACAAACGGATGATCAATGATGATGGATCATATACTTTTCAGTCATTTACAACCTCCGACGGTTTGGCTAACAACAATGTGAAGGGATTGGTGGAGGATGATTATGGCAATCTCTGGATTAGTACGATTAACGGATTGTCCTGTTTTAACCAGGACAATGGTACTTTTACAAATTATTATGAGGAGGATGGGCTGGTCTCCAATCAGTTTTATTGGAATTCATATTGTAAGTCAAAGAGCGGATTGCTTTATTTTGGCACCTTACAGGGAATGGTAGCTATTGATCCGAAAATGATCAGCTCGAATGCCACTGAATACAGGGTTACCCTGACCGATTTTTATGTGAACAATGAAAGAGTGAATCCCGGAAAAATGATCAGGAAGGATATCTCTGTGGCTGATGAGATTATTCTACATGAGAAAACAAGATCTTTTGCCATTGATTTCTCCGCATTGAGCTATCGGGCAATAAGCAATTACGTCTATGCCTATCGCCTGGTAGGTTACGACAGCGACTGGATTGAACTGTCGAAGAATGCCCATTCGGTCACCTATATGAACCTGCCCGCCGGTAGCTATCAGTTTCAGGTCAAATATGTGCCGAAGGATCGGTTGGATGCGGGAGAGGTGACACAAATCGATATCAGGATCAAACCCTATTTTTACAAAACAGGATGGTTCATCTCCCTGATGCTCCTGTTGGTGATACTCCTGGCAATCATGCTGCACTATTGGCGGATTCGTTCCTATGAACATCAGCAGAGAGTGTTGAAGAAGATAGTGGATGAGCGTACCGAGGAGATTGAACAGCAGAAAGGGATTCTAACCGAACAGAAAAATGAGTTGTATCAGCGCAATCAGCTCTTAAGTGAACAAAATGAGAAGATCACCCGACAGAAGGAGCAGCTGTTGGATATGTCGCGTAAAATGAGGAAGATGACAACCGAGCGATTGGATTTCTTTACCAGCATTTCACATGAATTCCGTACCCCCATCACGCTGATCGTAGGGCCTGTTGAGAGAGCGCTTAAGTTAAGCACCAATCCATATGTGATTGAGCAATTGAATTTTGTGGAGAGAAATGCCCGGTCTCTGCTGACTTTGATTAACCAATTGATGGATTTTAGAAAAATTGAATCCAACAAGTTGGAGGTGAGTTATAGAAAAGGTGACTTCAAGAATTTCCTTGAGTCAGTAATCTCTCCTTTCGATTTTCAGGCGGATGACAGGAAGATTCAGTTGCTTAGAAGGTATGATCTGGAAAACCCTCATTTTTACTTTGATGATGAGGCAATCCGCAAAATTATGACCAACCTGGTATCGAACGCCATCAAGTACACTCCCAACCGAGGAACGATCATCGTCTACGCGAAATCACTCCGAGAGACCGGAACAGGCAATGAGAAGCTATACCTCTCAGTGAAGGACAGTGGGTCCGGTATTCCTGAAGAAGATAAAGAGAAAGTTTTCAGGCGTTTTTATCAGTCGACCAACCACGCAATTTATCCGGTACATGGACAAAGTGGTACCGGGATAGGTCTCTATCTGACCAAACAGTTGGTTGAAGCACTGGGGGGCAATATCTGGGTCAGGAACAATCGTAAAGCCGGCGTCTCTTTTCGGATTATATTGCCCTTACACTCTTCAACACTGCATTCGCAGGTAACTCAGGCGACAAAGAATGATCGATCTGAGAATGTGGGACATCATGTGCAAAACCTGAGGGAATGGCAAAAGGATAGGCTTACCTTCCTGGTCGTAGAGGACAACAGAGACATGTGCCGCTACGTTTGTTCCCTTTTGTCTCCCCATTATAATACGCTTGAAGCCGGCAACGGTGTGGAAGCATACGAGATACTGGAGCACTACAATGTGGATTTCATCATCAGTGATTTGATGATGCCCGAGATGGATGGTCTTGAGTTATCGAGAAAAGTGAAGGAAAATTTCACCCTATCGCATATCCCATTTTTAATGCTCACTGCAAAAACATCTGAAAAAGCGCGTACCGACAGTTATCGTATGGGTGTTGATTCCTATATCGTAAAGCCTTTCGATGAAAATATGCTGCTCACTCGTATTCGTAATATTCTTGAAATGCGTGAGAGGTATCAACAGAAATTTATCGATGAGATGTCGGTCGAGACATTGGAGATCAATGAAGAGTCGAATGACAAAAAATTCATGGACAAGGTGCTGGAGGTGATGAAAGTGAACTACCGCAATTCCGGTTTTGAGGTGAGCGATTTTGCAGAGACCATGGGTGTGAGCAAGTCACTTTTGAACAAAAAATTAAAGGCACTCAGCGGAAAGTCAGCAGGTGAGTTTATTCGGATATTCAGGCTTAACCTGGCCTACAACATGATTTTGCAGAATAAGAAAACAAAGAATAAAAACATTGCTGACATCGCGTATGATGTAGGTTTTAACGATCCAAAATATTTCACCCGCTGTTTCTCCAAACAATTCAATATCACTCCCAGCAATCTGTTGGAGAAATGACAGAGAGGAGAATGTTAAAAAAAAAGGCTGCTCAATTCTCCACCATATTTCATCTTTTGTCCACCCTTGTTAACCCGACAATTCAAATCTTTGTCCCGTGAAAGTTTTTTTAGGTAAAAATTGTATATTTTTTTATCTATCTGACTATTTGTTATCTTAACTTAAATTAATCTGTGGTTTGATCCGATGAGCGAAAGAAAAAAGCGAATATAATTCAAACTTAATTTTATGATTTAATTATGAAACACCCATGTTAAGAATTTAAAAGATCCAAGGGGATGAAAATTGAGGATTTCCGCACATTTGCCGTATTCATTAAACGGAATAATTTATGGAATCACAAGTATCATTTACCCTGGTCGTCTCCCGGCGATGCGGGACTGACGTCCACAAAAAGAGGTTAGTAGCCACCATAAGTGGTGAAGGGTTTAAGGCGGAAACCTGTGAATTCGGGACCGTGACGCGCTCTTTGACAGAATTGAAAGAGTGGTTATTGGATAACAGGATAACCCACGTTGTAATGGAGAGTACGGGAGTCCACTGGAATCCTGTTTATCATGTCCCTGCCCCTTATGAGAATGCCCTTGAACGCCTGCGGGAGATCCCGGGATGGAACCGCAAGAGCGTGAAGAACCATAGGGCTGGACATGGATGTTTTGCCCTATGAGAAGCATCTAAGCAGTTGGGTGGGCGTTTCGCCGGGTAACAACGAGAGTACCGGTAAAAAAAGCGGGCGAATCACTTACGGGAATAAGCGGGCTAAATCTATCCTGAGCCAATCGGTGTGGGCGGCGTCACGGACAAAAGGTACGGTCCTACCACGTCCGGTACCATCCCTTGGCAGCCCGCCGCGGCAAGAAAAGGGCTATTGTGGCGTAGCACACCCCATCCTCAAATCGGTGTATCATGTCTTGAAAGACGAAATCCCTTATTATGAACTGGGAACCGATTATTTGAACAGCCGGGTGGAAGCAAGGCGCAAGTTGAAAGCTATCGCCCCTGACATAAACGGGAAACAGGACCCAAAGGCCGATTTTTACTGGCGTACGGCGCGATAAGGCCTCCAAGTCGAGTATGAAGCAGACCTCAACAGGTAAGCCCCCAAGGTTGTTACCCAAGAACATGCATATGAAATTTTAAACCCTTCTAGCCTGTTTTTCTTTCCGATAACCGGTGCACTTGTCCAAAAGATGAGTGCTGTCTTTTGTTTTGTCCAAACGGAGAAATATAAAATAAAAAATTAAGTAGGTGATTAAAAGTCATTTATATATTAAACAATTTACATATGAAAAAAATTATGAGAAACACTTTGTTCGCGGAAATTGTGGCGGTTTTTGTCCTGGTTGGATGCGAAAAGCTGGAGACCTATTCCATCCAGGCGCCCTCCGACCTGCAGAGCAGGATCGACTCGATTGCCGCTGAAAAGGCCAAACATTCCACCGGCGACACCATCTATATCGACATTGCCACGGCGATTGTGGGTGCAGAAGACAACAGTTCCGGCTGGTGGTCTGCTTTTTCCGATTACTTTACCATTCCTCCCAACAAGCTCTTTCATCTTGAGTTTGTGAATCACGGTACCGGCGTCAATAACTGGAATAACTGGAACCTTGCCGTGACCAATGAAGTGGCTGATCGCAATGGCGAGGGCTATAAAGAGTATTTTGTGCTTCGCTCCGATGCTTATGGCTGGGGAGGTACCATGGCAGCGGAGGGCTTTCCCTACGATGCCGCCATGATCTCGTACAACTATCCCGATACCGACGGAGATGGTGATATCTGGAACGACTTCCGCCAAACCATGCAAGGTGCCCGAGTGACGATAGAGATAGACCACTCTGCTACGGGCAATGCATTTGTTACCGCCACGGCCGTGGGTACAAACGGTGTAGAGCTGGTGATGACTTACCAGCAACCGGTTTCCGCAGCCAATAATATCGTGGCTTTCTTGGTTACCGACGGCAGCTATTTTGAAATGAAGAAAGCCTACCTTATTCCTTCAAAAATTACGGTGGTGGAAGATGTGGCTCCGGTTTCCATTGTGGTGACAGGAACCCCCGAGTTTGTTGAATTCGGCAATGAAGACTTCTGGGGCGAGGCGATTGCCACGGTTACTTACGCCGACGGTTCTTCTGATGTGGTAGATAAGGATGATATCTCCTTCACGGTGATCCCCGACATGTCTACGCTGGGTAAAAAGACCGTGATAGTCTCTTATAGCAAAACAAAGCAAGGGGCGTATGGTCCCGCTGTCTCTACGCTCTATACCCTGGAAGTGACGAATCCGGTTACAAGCATGGTCGTTACAACCATGCCGGTCATCACCCGATACTATTTCTTCAGCGACGAACCAGTTCTTTTCAGTCCGAAGGGGTTGGTGGTGACAGCCACTTATTCCGACGGTACGACCGGTATCCTGCCCATCGCTGGACTCACTTTCAGCAGGATTCCCGCAGCGGAAGGTACCCGGGAGGTGATGATCAGTTACGTGGGCGCTACCAGCACGGTAACCACTACTTGTCCTGTGACGATGGTGAAAGGCATTGCGCAGGTAGGGTTCAATGACTTTTCCACACCTTGGTGGACCCAGTTCTCCGATGAATATACCGTAGCTTCCGGCGCCAGCAAGACGCTAACCATGTATTGCTACTCCAATAACCTGCAAAACTATCACAGTCCTTGCGCAATTCTGCGCAAAGCCGACAAAACTGAATATGCGGTTGTTCGCATGGACCATTTCGGATGGGGAGACGGCTATGCTGCAGCCACTGCCACCTCCAACTGGAACTGGGATACATTCAAGCCAAACATCAACGGTTCCAGAGTGGTCATCACCGTGACAAACAAGGGCGACAATACGGCGAACGTTCATTACGATGTGACGTATGCCAACGGTGAAACACATTTTCAAAATTACGAGGGTATTGCAGTGGACAGCGCCGATCTGAATTGCGCGATCGTATTAGAGGGATCCTACGTTGTCATGGTAGAATAATCATCAGGATAAAAACAAACAAGAGGAACGAGCAAGAATAACATCGATACAAGATGATGATCGAAGCGGGTTCCATACACCAAAATGTAAAAAAATATCTATGAGACATACAATTACAATTATGATGATGCTGGGATGTCTGGCATTCGCCTCTGCAACCCACGCCGAAGGAAAGGGCAACACCCGGGAGTTGCGCTCCATGCAGGCAGGCTTGATCACCGTGAAGGGAAACGTCGTGGACGAATCGGGTGAACCCCTTCCGGGTGCCACCCTGCAACAAAAGGGAACCACCCTTGGTACCGTTACCGACATGAATGGAAACTTCTCACTTGCGGTTCCTGCCGATGCCACGCTGGTGGTATCGTTTGTGGGACACAAAAGTACCGAGCTGGCCGTGGATGGAAAGACCGACCTCGGCGTCATTACGTTGGTTTCCGATTTAATGGAACTCGAGCAGGTGGTGGTGATTGGTTATGGTACACAACGCAAGGTGGATCTCACCGGGTCGGTAGCCATTGTCAACACCGACGAGATGAAAAAGGTCTCACACTCCAACATCTCCACCATGCTCGAAGGTAAGATAGCCGGTGTGCAGATTACTTCCGACGGACAGCCGGGAGCAGATCCCACCGTACGCATCCGTGGCTTCGGTTCCTTTGGTAGCACCGCACCACTCTATGTGGTAGATGGTGTACCCATGGGAACAACCATCCGCGACTTTTCACCCAACGACATCGAAACGCTGCAGGTACTGAAGGATGCTTCCGCAGCGGCTATTTACGGATCGCGTGCCGCCAACGGGGTGGTGATCATCACCACCAAGCAGGGTGCCGTGAACAAACCCATGAAGATCGACTATAGCGGCTACGTGGGTGTAGACCAGGTGCGCAGGGGCGTATATGATGTAATGGATTCCCGCCAGTATGGAATATATACCACCATGGCTTACCATAACAGCGGCATGGACGTGCCTGCCGGTTACAACCCTGCGAGTGACAAGTATATCGATCCCGAGGTGGTGAACACCAATTGGTTCAATGAGGCGTTCAAAACCGGTATCCGCCAGAATCACAACATCAACATCTCAGGGGGTGGGGTCAACAACACCTACAACATCGGTCTCGACTACTTCAGCCAGGAAGGTACCATGGTGGGCGCGGGCCCCAACTTCGAGCGTTATACCGCCCGCATCAACAACAGCATGAACGTGAAGTTTGTAAAAATGCAGACCAACGTGGTCTATAGTCACAGCGATCAGGATAACATGGCGCTCAGCAATGCCAACGAATATGTGCAGGGTCTCTACGGTGCACAATACCCCGTCATGGCATCGGCACTGCTCTTGCCGCCCACCATCAAGGCGTATGACGAATCGACCTGGGTGCTCGACGACAAAATCCCTGCCGCATCACAGTACAACTACGACTCATATGGCTTTGGTACTTATTACGATGATGTGCATGGCGACCTGCGTGTGACCAACGTGCTGCTCACCAACAGCCTGTTGGAGAGAAACGCTGTGGTGGATCGCATCGTTGCATCGGGTTCGGCAAATGTAAACCTCATGGAGATGCTGGGTCGTGAAAGCAGCAACCATAAGCTCGATTACAAACTGAATCTGTCCTACAGCAAAACTTTTGCGAAGGACTTTACCTTTGTGCCCGCATTTATTCAGAGCACCACCAACTATTTGTCGAAAAGCAACGAGACGCTCTCTCAAGGTTACCGCAATTATAGCGATGCACTGGTGGAGAACCTGTTGACCTACGATGGGAAATTTGGTCTCAACAACCTCAATGTAACCGTGGGGCAGACCTTCCAACGGGAACTCTACCATACACTCGCCGGGAAAGGGGTGAATCTGCCCGAGCCCTATTATCTGCAGGTGAATAATGCCGAGGAGACGTCCGCCACAACCTACGAAAGCGAGCACGTACTGGCCTCCTATATTGGCAGGATCAACTACAATTTCGATGAGAAATACCTGTTTTCGGCTACTGTCCGTCGTGATGGTTCCAGTCGCCTCTCTTCGAACGACCGTTGGGGCTGGTTCCCGTCGGTATCGGCAGGCTGGCGTATGGAGCGTGAAAACTTCTTTCCCGTTGCACCTTCGCTCATCAACCTGTTCAAACTTCGCGGAAGCTATGGTGAGCTCGGGAACGAAAACATCGGCGAATATCAGTATATGGATGTGATGGCAAGAGGAGATTATACCTACAGTTTTGGGAATAACAAGGTGACAGGGTCATCTATTTCTAACTATGTCAACACGGCTATCCGGTGGGAGAAGAAGAAAATGCTCGATGTGGGGCTCGACCTGGGACTATTCAATAACCAGCTGGAATTTACGGTCGACTGGTATAAGTCCACATCGGAGGATCTGCTGTATAGTGTAGCTGTGCCAGCCAATGCCGGCGCTACCAACGCAACCGTCACCATGAACGCGGCCACCATGGAGAACTCCGGTCTTGAGTTCCTGGTGAACTATCGCAACCGCCGCAATGCGGTGAAATATGATATTTCCGCCAACTTTTCCACTCTCAAGAACAAGGTGACCAGGCTGGGTGTTTCGGGCGAACCGCGTACCGATGGCTACAGCCGTACGGAAGTGGGTCGCGAAGTGGGTGCATTCTATGGTTACGTGTATGATGGAATCTTCCAGTCGCAGGCGGAGATCGACAACCGGGTCAATGCCGAAGGGATTTACATCAATCAACCAGGGGCACAACCCGGTGATGTGGCTTATGCCGACCTTAACAACGACGGTGAAATCACCAACGAGGACCGCAAATACCTCGGCAGTGGCATACCCAAGGTTCATTTCGGACTGAATGCAAGAATTGAATGGAAAGGGTTCGACTTGAGTGTGTCGACTTATGGAGCCGCCGGTTTTAAAGTAGTCGATTTCGTGGATGTCACCTTGCGTAGCTCCTATGGTACCCTCAACAAGAGCGTTGACCTGTTGAATGCCTGGACACCGGACAACATGGATACAGATGTGCCACGCGTAGCCTATAAGTCGAGTGGTTCTATCACCAATGATATGTTCAGCGAACGTTTCTTGCAGGATGGTACCTATTTGAAAATTGGCAACGTCACGCTGGGTTATAACCTCCCCGACAAATGGTTCAACGGCTATGTGCACAACGTACGTATATATGCGTCGGGTCAGAATCTGGCTACGCTCACCAAATACAGGGGTTACAATGTGGATTTTGCGGGTGGCACTTTTACGCCCGGTTACAACTACTCTTCCTATCCCACACCCCGAAGTGTGATGTTTGGCCTGAATCTCTCATTTTAAAAATTTAATCGTATGAAACCTCTAAATATTATTCTTGTCATGTTGGCGTTCATGGGAGGCTTTATGGCTTGCAATGACGCGCTCAATGTAGTAAACCCCAACAACCAGACCACCTACGATTTTGGCGATACGGAGGCGGAGCTTCAGGAGGCGGTTATCGCATGTTATAACCGCATTCGCCTCGAAGGATCGTTTGCCCGTGTTGGCTACACGATGGATGCCGTGCGGGGCGACGAAGTGTGGAATTCATCGCAGCAGTGGTATCTTGAGTACGATAACCTGAACTCTCCGGGCACCATTGAGATTGGAGATCAATGGATCTGGCGCGACTGGTATCATGTGGTAAACCGTACCAACTTCGTGTTGTCGAAAGTGGACGTCGTGGAGATGTCGCGCGACTCGTACAATCAGATCGCAGGACAGGCTCTTTTTCTCAGAGCTTTGGCTTACTACCATCTGTCGACCTATTATCAGACTGTACCCCTTATCACCGACTATGCAGCCTATTCCGACATCAACACCATGTATGCATCCAACAATACGCAGGATGAGGTGTTCGACCAGATAGAAATGGACCTGGCAAAAGCGATGGAAATGTTGCCTTCACGCGATAAAGGGGGGGAATGGGCCAAGGGACGTGCCACGTGTGGCGCTGCTGCGGGTTATATGGCCCGTGCGCTCATGTTTCGGCATAAATTTGATGAGGCCTATACCATATTGAAAGATATCATCGCAGGGAAGTATGGACGATATGCACTGACTGCCGATTATGGGGACAATTTCAGGGAAGGAGCTGCTTACGAGAACAATGCGGAGAGCCTCTTTGAAGTACAGTTTATGGACTATGGTACAGGGGGTACCGACGAAGAGTGGACCCCGGTGAACATCAGCTCTCAGGCTACGCAGGGCCATGCGGTGGAGAGCAATTATGCCTCTCAGCAGCTGGGTAGCTGGGGCGACCTGGCCGGCTCCCCCTGGCTGTACAACCTGTTCAAAAAAGAACACTCCACAGATGGTCGCCTCGATCCCCGCCTTTACTGGACACTGGTAACCTACGAAGATGCATACAGCAGCTATACAGGCCAGAAGACGGCGGCCTATCCTAATGGTGATCCGCGCAGCAACGTGGTGTATAAAACCGAGATCACTGAAACACCCCTGTCAAACAATGCACAAGGGGGCATCTCCATCGCCAAGTTTACCAACGCACGGAATAACATCTACAGCTCCATTACCAATGGTCTGCACTGTGGGGTAAACCTGCGTCTGATGCGATACAGCGATGTGCTGCTGCGTGCTGCGGAATGCGAAAACGAAATCAACGGTCCCACACAGACGGCCATCAATTACATCAACGAGGTACGTCGACGCGTGGCACTCGAGGATTTGAAACTTGCCGACTTCCCTTCTGCGGATGCACTTTTCGAACAGATCGCTAACGTGGAGCGACCCAAAGAATTTGGTTGCGAAAACGGACGCGGCATCGACTTGCTTCGCTGGGGTTTCTTTTACGATCAGGGCCGCATGAATCAGTTGATTGAGCATGGCTATTATAAACTCGACGGCACAGCCTCCACCGAAGAACTCACCGCCGAAACGGCCAGTGCTTCTTCATTTCAACACTATTACAAGGGACATGAATATTTTCCCATTTTTCAATCTACGCTGAATGCCAATCCCAACCTGGAGGGCAATTCAGCAAACAAGAATGAAGATAACGGACCTGCATTCAGGGAGAAATACAATATTCACCCTGTTGTACAGTAGGAATTTTTTACTTAACTTGGAGACTTTCTTGTCGACCTCCACCCAATGAAGTTTGGTAAGGAAGTCTTGTCCATAAACAGCACGGAGATGAGACAGCCATATTTGTTTCTTATATTTATCATCATTACCACCTTGTCCGTCACAGGGTGTGCGGGTGAAGATATTCCCGATGTGGAAAAACCCAAACCCAAACCCAATCCCGAATGGAGCATACCAACTTACGCCGATGATTATTCGGTGATATCCTCCTGGTCGAAGCGCAGTCAGTGGAACCTGGCCAATGTACATGACCCCTCTGTTGCTTACTATAAAGGATATTACTACATGTATGGCACCGATGCGTCGTATGGCAATGAGCACGAGGGACACGGGCATTTTCAGGGGAAACGGTCCACCGACCTGGTAAACTGGGAGTGGGTGGGGGGACCCTTTTACGATCCTCCTGCCTGGGTGGCCGACTCGCTCAATGCTATCCGTTCACGGATGGGACTCGAGATTATTCCCAAAGCGAGCATCAACTACGGCTACTGGGCGCCGGTGGTGCGCCGCGTCAATGTAGGGGGGCAGGAGATCTTGCGGATGTACTACTGCATCATCATCGACAATTACATCAAAACTGGCAAAGCCAATACGGCTGCCAACTTCGACGGAAGCTGGACAGAAAGAGCCTTCATCGGGATGTGTGAATCAACCGATCCTGCAGGAGCAGTATGGACCGACAAGGGCTTTGTGACCAGCTCCTCCTCGGACCGGGGCAAAAATTACAACCGCACGAGCTTGTCGGACTGGAATGCCTATTTCTATTACAATGCCATCGACCCTGCCTATATTGTCACACCGGGAGGTAAACACTTCCTGATATACGGTTCCTGGCACAGCGGTTTTGCACTACTTGAAGTGAATGCCACCACCGGTAAACCGGTCAATACGCTGGGTGAGCCTTATGCCGACAGTGTGGAGGAACTCACAGCCCGCTACGGTATGAGGATAGGAACACGGAATGCTTCGTCCCGCTGGCAAGGAAGTGAAGCGCCCGAGATCATTTACAAGGATGGCTACTACTATCTGTTCCTGGCTTATGATGCACTCGATGTGGCCTACAATACGCGGGTGGTGCGCAGTGAAAACATCGAAGGACCCTATCTGGATATCACCGGACGCAATTTCACCAACGGACGAGGAGACTGCTATCCCCTTGTAACTCACCCCTACAGATTCAACCTCAGCAACGGATGGGTGGGTATATCACATTGTGCCATCTTTCAAAAGGAAAACAGCAACGAGTGGTTCTACATGTCACAGGGGCGATTGCCTGCCAACGTGGGTGGCAACCCTTACTCCAATGCCATTATGATGGGGCATGTCCGTCGCATTGTATGGTGTCCGGCCTCTCCTGCCGAGCCCGACAACCTCTGGCCACTTGCATTGCCTGAACGTTATGCCGCCGTGCCCGATTATGGGACCATCACAAAAGATTCACTTGTGGGAACGTGGGAACATATCAAACTGGAGTATGCCTATGGAGAGCAAAACAGGGCTACCACCTTAACCCTCCATGCCAACGGCACCCTGTCGGGTGCGCTCACAGGTAATTGGAGTTTCAATGCATCTAAAAGGCAACTTACCCTGGGTAACGTCATTGTATGCGTGGAACGTGAGGTGGACTGGGAAGCCAACCCCCGCCGTGTCACACTGGTGTATGCCGGCACGGAAAAAAATCTGAATGCCACCTACTGGGGCAAGAAATCGAAATGAAGAAATCAACCATCGGGTTGGCCGACTCGTAAAGAAAAGGTGAAATAGTTCCGGTCAACGTTCCCGATATGCCATCCCCAACGATGGTTTATATAAGGGATACCGAGCGTGGTACCAAGAAAGGCCGTCTCATGGTTTATGATGAGGCGGCCTCTTTATTACTCAAAAAATGGATCAGTCATTTACTTTTACTTTCTGAATACCCCTTTCATGCGATAGCGTATAGCTCCCATCTCATAGTCATACCAGAACGAAAAAGAGCCCTTGTCAAAGGTCGCTTCTCCATCCAGAATGGTCATGGAGCCCCATGGTTTGACCGTGAAGTTGTTGCTTTCCCCAATTCTTTCGAACACGATGCAGTAATTGTCAATGGCCCGAAAATAATCTCCTCCCGGGTCCCAGGAATGTACATAATCGTTATAGGTCTCTTTTTGCTTTTCGTGGAAGAATCTCACCTCGCTTTCCGATATGGCGGTGAGAGACCGTTGAATGCTGACAGGCACCGGCAGTCCCACCTCCACCCATTCTCCGTTGTCGTTCTCTGTCAAACTGCTTTTGCTTGCCTCCAGCTGATAGGAGCCGGAATAATCGTTTGTGAGCTTGAGTGTCAGAATGAGCGAAGTGTCATTTTCCGATTTCATGTATTCGGAAACAGACTCAATCTCAAAACTGATTGCGTAGAGTGAATCACAGTGCAGACCGCTACTGTTCACGGTGAAAGGGAGATGTGCATAAATCTCTCCTGCTTTGATTGTGGCAGACCATGAGGGGATCCGGATCCGTGCCGGATCCAATTGTTGGTATTTCACCGGGGCATCCAGCATGTACTTGTCATTATACCTGCGGATAATTTCATCATTGTGCCTGAGTGTGACGGTCACGTCACGATCAATACGCTGCGAACCGCTTACTGCAATGGACACAAAGGTCTCCTCATTTTCGCCGTACGGCAAATCAGATTGCAGCACATCTTTATATGATCCGATGATGTAGATCTCTTTCCGGTATTGCTCGGATGACAGAGGATCAATAGCCTCACATGCCGTAAAAAACGCCGTTGCCGCTATCCAAATTGAAAATAATAGAACTTTTCTCATAATCATAACTTTTAACGTGATTACCATCCGGGATTCTGTTTCAGTTTGTCATTCCGGTTCAGAGCTGATTTTGGAATCGGGTAAAAATAGTTTTTGTAATCGAAATATCTTCTGGCTTTATCGTCTGTCAGGGTTGTGACGGTATAGAAGATCTCCCTTTCGGACATTCTTGCTTTGATGTTCATCCCCAATACCGGCCTGTTGTATGCTTCATAAGCTTCACCCCATCTGCGCACATCGTGATAGCGATGGCCCTCACAATTGAATTCGATGCGACGCTCAGCCTTGATCAACTCCCGCATTTCTGCCTGTGAGGGCAACGAAGTCAAACCGGGCAATCCGGCACGGTATCGTACTTGGTTGAAAGCATCGAGAATTCCGGCCTCATCCCGGCCATTGATTGTGATGCTGTCTTCGCTGTAGCTGCCATTCAATTCATTCAGGGCCTCCGCATAGTTGAGCAGTATCTCCGCGTAACGGAAAATAGGAAAAGCCTTGGGACGAATGGATCCGTTGGTGATGATGTCTTCCGAATTGACATATTTTTTGCTGGTATATCCAGAATGGTTGTAGTCGACCGCAAAGTTGGCGGGAGGACCGGCATTCCCATCCGCATAGTATTGCACCTCCAGGTTTTTGAGGTTGCTGGATCCGGTATAGGAGGCATTGGGCCAGATTGCATGATTGAACCCGATGGAGACATAAAAGCGCATCTCCCGGTTGTTGTGCATTTTGGCCGCTTTCCCCGAGAGGTTGTATCCGGAAAAACTTTTTCCTACTCCAATGGCTTCATGTGCCGCTTCGGGCATCGTAAACGGCGTGCCGTCTTCCATATAAAATGCATCTGCCACATCCTGTGTGAGATTCAATCCGTTCATCCCTCCCATAATGGCAGGCATGGCTATACCCGCCGGTGCGTCTTTGCCGCTTTGTGTGGGGAAGCAGGAATAGATGACTTCGTGGTTCATGGCGAGAGAAATGTCTCCGTTGAATACTTCCGCATACGACCTGAAAGGGTCTATTTCGAGAGGGTTGAACTGGGAGATGGGCCTTGTGTTGTATGCATCTGTCACTACATCGGGCAATGCCTTTGTGTCGGTCTTCTTTTGGGAAGTGTGCAGTGCATACTGGTTCATATCGATCAAACGCCTGGCTGCCACAGCCGCTTTCCCCCACTTTTCATTTTCCACGTTCTGACTGATGAAGTGAGCCCCGTCGCTTTCCCGTTTCCAGTCCGTATACAATCCTCCGCTTCCGCCATTGAACCAGGGGCTGGCAGCATACAGCCTTACACGGGAAATGACCGCCAAAGCTGCTCCTTTGGTTGGCAACGAGATATCTTCCAGTGACCTTTCCGTGTAAAGCAGCTCGGATGCCAGTTTCATGTTTTCGCAGATGTATTCCACGCACTCATCGTAGGTGCTTCTTTCAATCGACATCTCATCCACGCCGGCATCCACGGCGAAGGGGTCGTCAGGCATGATGGGGACCGGCCCGTACTGCAGGAGCAACTGGTAATAGTAGTACCCTCTGAGGAAGTAGCATCTCCCCATGAAATCACGCCGGTCCAGGTCGGAAATATCCTGCACCTCGCTGATGCGTTTCAGCACAATGGATGCTCGTCGGATTCCCGTATAGTAATTGGCATAATTGTTGAAGTAGGTGCTGAATTCCGTGATCTCATCCAGCAGGAATTTGATGGCAGCATGCCGGTTGTCATTGAAAGAGGTGAAATTTTCGTCGGAAGCTCCCTGGAAGGGATTGGGAGCATTGGTCCAGAGATTGCCTTCGTTGGGCAGAAAACTGGCTGCACCCCGGATGTACTGCTCAACCTGCTCTTTTCTCTGAAAGACGGAATCGAGCTGCGTGGTATGTTTGAAATAATCATCCACATCTAGAAAATCTTTACAGGAGAACAGACTGATCCACATCAATAGGATTGCCACTCTTGTGACAATGTGATGATTTGCGTTTATGGCGATTGTTTTCATGTTCATAAAATTAGAATGTTGCATATAGTTGAATGGTATATCTTCTCTGCAACGGATATACTGCACCGTTATCGGAGGCCTGTGCGGGGTCCCAAAGTTTTACCTTGTCCCATACGTGTAAGTTGTCACCGATCAGGCTGATGGATGCCGATTCGAAAATTTTTGTTCGCTGCATCCAGCTCTTCGGGAGTGTGTAGGAAAGCTCCACGTTCTTCAACCGCAGGTAGCTGCCATCGATTAACCAGAAGGTTGAATTCCGGTTGTTGTTTTCGTTGACCCCATAGGTGAGTCGAGGAAATCGGGCGTTGGGATTTTCGGTGGCAGGATTTCCCGAATAGGAAGCCGGTATCCAGCGGTTTTCCTGGTTTGCGACAATGCTCAGCAGGTTGCCCGTAGATCCTCCGGCAAACGGGTAGTAGCCGTTCCCTCCCAAAAAATATTCCACATCCTCAACTCCTTCCAGCAACCCGCTGATGCGGAAGTTCCCAAAATTGTATTCCAGTGCGAAACCATACTGAAACTGGGGAATATTGGAGTAGGAGAGCGGCACGATGTCGTCGTCATCCACAACGCCGTCGCCGTTCACGTCCTTGTATTTGATATCGCCCGGGAGCACGTTTTCCATGTAGGTTTGCCGAGGGCTGCTTAAGATGTCCTCTTCGTTTTTGAAGAGCCCCTCTGCAATCAATCCGCGCATTACGCCGTAAGGAACGCCGGTGTATGACTGGTATGGGTAGTTCACTCCCGACTGTTCCCAGTAATCGACTTTGTTCCTGGCCAATGTGAAATTACTGCGGACGGTAAAATTCATGTCGTTGTTGATCTTCTGAAAAAACGACACATTCCCGTCGAACCCCCACGATTTCATGGAGCCGATATTCGCATAGGGGAGCGTGGAGTTGAGCCCCGATTCGAGCGGGATGCTTTCCCTCTTCTGAAAAATACCGGTTGTCTTGTTTCTGTAAAAGTCCACGGTCAGGTCTATTTTGTTGTCAAACAGCTTGGTATCGATGCCCAAATCGAGCTTTGTTGTGGTTTCCCATTCCATGTTTTCCGCACCAATCTGGGTCTCTCCGATCGCGGGACCACCCCAGATGCCCGAATCAACTCCTCCCACAATGGTCAGATAGGGAAAGCGAACTTTCAAACGGTCGTTACCCACCTGCCCGTAGGATCCCCTAAATTTGAGGTAGTTGATAAACGGTAAATTTTTGTTTATCCAGGTGTACTGGCTGGGCACCCAACCGAGGGCGATGGAGGGGAACACACCGAAACGGCTTTCCCGGTTGAAGTTCTCGGAGCCGGTATAACCGATATTCGATTCAATCATATAGGTGTCGCGGTATGAATAGGTTGCTCTGCCTGAATAGGCCTGGTAACGCTGCGGAATCACGGTAAAAATGCCATCCCCCCAGCCACTGTTCTTGGTCTCCTGTTGATAGGCATGAACCAGTCCGGTGACCCGGTGCTCCTCATTGAAAACCTGGTTGTAGTTGATCTGGGCTTCGATATAATATTGTCTGTCGGATGCCGACGTTTGGGAAGCCTCCAGGTCTTCTTTGGTAACCCTTCTTTCGGTGAGGAGTGATCCGTCGGGGTTTCTTCCTACTTTAGGGTCCGCGAAATAGAGATCCGGCCTCATGGAATTGTGCACCGTGTGGAGTCCGTTGGTGGTGAGCGAGAATAGCCCCTGAACGGAAAGTCCCTTCAGAAGCATGCCCAGATCCTGTTCAACTTTCAGGTTGGTTTTGGTGGTATAGCGTTCGATGTTTTTGTATCCGGTATAGTTTAGTTGCACATAGGGAGACATTTGGTCGGCATTCACGCCGTAAGCCGGTAGCAGGCCATTGGAGTAGCGCACCGGCACGAGATTGGGGGGCAGGTTGGCCTGGGCCAGCCACAATGCTTTGTTGTCATCCCCGAACCCGGGCGCGTTTTGGGTGACGAAGACACTCTCGATGTTGAGTGAGAGCAGGGTCGATTTGGTTACGTTGGCATCCACGTTGGCCCTGAAATTCAATTTGTTGTAGTCTACATTCGCGCTGAAAGGCGACGCTGCATCCTGTTTGAAGAGCGCATCACTGTTGAGGAAGCCCATACTCACGTAGTAACGAGCCGCTTCACCTCCGCCGGAGAGCCCTATATGATGTTGGTTGTTCCATGCATAATCCTTCAGGATTACATTACGCCAGTTCACATTCGGGTATAAATCCGGATCCAACCCGGTTCTGTAAAGTTCGAGGTCGGTAGGCGTATAGAGCGGGTTGTTGTTTCTGACAACCCTTGCCTCGTTGGCCAACAGGGCGTATTGGTAGGCATCGGCATATTCGGGCATCCTGGGAGAGTAGGAGTATGTGGCGTTTGATTTGACATTGATACGCATTCTGCCCGCCTTGCCCCGTCTTGTGGTGACAATGACTACTCCGTTTGCTCCGCGAACGCCGTACACGGCAGTGGCGGATGCATCTTTTAAGATGGAGAAACTTTCGATATCCGCCGGGTCGATGTCGTTGAGGTTGCCTTCTATCCCATCCACCAGGACCAGTGCTCCCTGGTTTGCCCCGAAGGTGCTGATCCCCCGGATCCAGAATTCGGAGAAATCCTGACCGGGCTCACCGGTGCGTGAAACGGAGATGATACCCGGAACACGTCCCCCCAGCATGTTTGATACTGACGTGGCAGGAACCTGCAGTTCATTGGGTTGCACGCTGGTAATGGCACCTACTACCGACACTTTGCGTTGTGTTCCTCTGGCGGTAACCACCACTTCGTCGAGCTCACTCACATCGGGTGTCATGCCAATCCGGAGTTGGGTCTGGCTTTCCTTGTATGTCTCTTCCACCGGTTTGTATCCAATATAGGTATAGATCAGTGTGGATCCGGCAGGAATGTCGTTGATCCGAAATCGGCCGTCGTAATCGGTCACCACTCCTGTCGTGGTGCCTTTGACCTTGATAGAGACACCAATGAGTGTTTCCCCCTTGTCATCCATCACAATACCGGCAAGGCTGATTGTCTGAGCCTGTGCCCATGTATTGAATGTTAATACGATCAGTGTGATTGTAAATATGAATATTTTTTTCATGATGTGTAAGGTCTATTTTATTCAACAGCATATCTTCTAATTGTGGACTCCCACCATTCAGCAATAAAGAAGTTCCCGTTTCCGTCGTAGGTGATGTCGCGTGGATCGAGGAAGATGGCCTCGGCCGGATCGCCGTTTGTCTGCGGTGACTCTTTACCCAATGTGCCGGCAACCGTGGAAACATAGCCGTCGGTTGCGGATATCTTCCGGATCACGTTGGAATTATTGAACTCACAGACGTAGAGATTGCCATCTTCATCCATGCACATGCCGCGTGGATCCCTGAACCGGGCATCTTCCAGGTTTCCGTCCACCACAGCACTCTGGCTGGGCGATCCGGCATATATTTCCGATTTGACGCCATCCGCCCAGTCGTTTCCGGTCTTGCTGATTTTGTAAATCGAATACCTTGCGTAATGGGACACATAGAAACAGTCGTTGAACTTGTCATACACGATGTAACCCACCCAGGCTGCCGGATCAAACAATCCGCTACCCAATTCGTGCGTTACCTGGGTGTTGATGTTGTAACGCAGAAATTTTCCGTCTTTGTGACAGAAATAGAGCCACTCCTGATTGGGGTCGTGTGCCTTGTCCATCATCACCAGCCCCTGAATGTGGTCATAGCCGGATCCCCGCGCCTCGATCTCTCCTATTCGGTAAGGCATCCAGCCATTATCTCTTCTGTATTCATAGACCGTATGTGTAGGGTTCAGGGTCGTGGCATACACGATGGTTTTGTCTTCGTTGATAGCTGGCTTCCCGAGATACACTCCATCCTGAATGGTGATGACCCTGTTTTCCGGAACGGAAATAAACCGCACCTTATTGGCTGCAGATTCCCATGATCCGAAGGTCATGAGTTGATCGTTACCCAGTGCCATGATCCCCATGATTTTGTGAAAGTGCGCCTCGGCCAGTGTGCCGTCTCGGTAAAATGCGCCAGTACCCTCAAGCGTACCCACTCCTGCGACCCAGGAAACCTGTGCTGAGGCCGTATAATGAAAGCTTTTGGGTGCGATCCCCTCGGCTTTTTCACCCACAACCACTTTTATTTGGCTGTTTCCGCCAGATAATCTGGGCGCAATGCAGTAGATCGAATTGCCGTTGACGCTCACCACGGCCCCTTCCTTTTCGATGTTTCCATCTACAAAATACACTTTCACCGCATCCTTGTCGTTCCCGAAATTGGAGCCGCTAATCACAATTTTTTCAGAGAAGCGCCCCGAGTCAGGTAAAAAACTGGTGACCTGCACCGGTCGGTTTGGATCAAACGGATCCCCCTTCGACAACTGATTTGAAAAGACATAGTTTTCTTCTTTGCATCCGGCAAGGCCGAGTAGCAGCAAAAAAAGAATGCCCGTTGATTGGTAAATTTTCTGTTTCATCTTCTTCATGTAAGTTTAGATTGATCATTTTGTGAAATTCCGAGTTTGATTTTAATTTCTCTTTTCATTCGCACTCAAACCATACTTCAAAGTGCACCCTCCAATCAATAGCGAAATGTGTGGAATGTGCTGTTGTGCTGTTATTGTCTGGTAATAACAATATTATGTGTTTGAATTTCTTTCTCTGTGTCTGTACGGTTGCTGGAATTGCACGGGCAATTCTGAATTGTTCTTCTGTGGTGATCTTGATTTGTTACAAACATACAATAAACCTTTATAAAACACAAAGACTGAGCCGCAGCGAATCGTGCATTAATAGACGGTAAATCGTGCATATTGCAGAAGTCCTTTACTAAATTATCACTTTGTCGTATATTTGAGTGGAAAAAATGTGAATTTGCCCCGAAGATGAGAGAATACCTCCTCATATTTTTATGGTTCTTCCTTGTGAGCCTACCTGCCCAACCCTTGTTGATCACATACTTGGAAATGGAACAGGATCTATTTTTTCAAACCCTATTCCGTGCTGCAGGAGCCAGAGATTCCTCCGGTAATGACCACCGGAATACGGGTGTATACGATCCCCATCCGGATTGCACCTCCGCTCTGGTTGATCTGGTAGGCTAAGACAATCTATGCGTTGCTCATGGCCGCCTTGCTTCTTTCTATCTTGTATTTCTATAAGAAAAAGCCGGATCCCCAGAGCATCTACAAAATCAAAAAGGAAAAGCTTGTACAGGAACAGGAGTTGAACGATGAACGGCTCCGGTTCTACACAAATATTACCTATGAGCCGCACACGTCACTCACTTTGATCATTGGCCCGTTGGAAGATTTGCAGCATGAAGCGTAACTTGCGCCCATACAGCATCAAAAAATAGATATGGTCAGACAGAATGTCCTGTGGCTGCAGGATTTGATCAATCAGCTGTTGGAGTTCAGAAAAACGGAAACCCAGAACCGGAAGCTGAGTGTTACCAGAGGAAATATTGCAGCACTGGTGAAAGAGGTAGGCTTGAAATACAGGGAACTTCAGATAAAGCGCTGACAGGGGTTCCCACCAATGAGTTCATACGAAAAATCGTTATAACGATGGGGTCACTTGTTGAATGCTTCCATCTTCGTTAAACTCCATTTTGTCGATACACACCTCCCGGTGATAACCTGGACCGTCATTCAACGAGTAGTTGTTTATACGGTGATACACAATATACCACTCATCTTTTCCAGGAATCTGCAATACCGAATTGTGCCCTGTTCCGTATATATTTCTTGCTTCGTCTTTCATGATGACGATGTTGTTGGTGGGAATATTCAGGGGACCGAGTGGTGACTTTGCGGTGGCGTAACGCACCTTGTAGTTGGGGCTGCCGGTATCGTCTTCCGACCAGAGGAAGTAATATAGTCCGTTCCTGTAAAACACGTTGATCGCTTCCCGAAAGGTACGATCGGGAGTCATCTTCTTTACGGTACCCCTCTTGATGGAAACCATCTCTTTTTGTAGTTCCGCTCCCGCCATATACCCATTTCCCCAATAGATGTAGTGTTTTTTGCTTACCGGATCGAAAAACAGATCCGGGTCAATCTCCTGTCCGCCACTCACTCCTTCGGGCTTGAAATCGATCAGCGGTTTCCCCGAATCAATAAAAGGTCCGGTGGGATGGTCAGCAACGGCTACCCCAATTTTCTTGGGTTCACCATCCCTGCCTCCACTGAAGTAATAATAGTATTTGTATTTATCCCTGCCTATTTTCTTCTCTATGATGCATGGTGCCCAGGCATTGCTGTCGGCCCACGAAACGTCTTTCAGGTCCAGAATCACTCCCTCATCCCTCCACTCCCGGAGGTCATCGGATGAGAAGGTTTTGAAATAGTATCCTCCCCATCCCGGAAAACCGTCGCTGGTAGGGTAGATATAATACTTGCCTGTTTTTTCTGAATAAAGCACATCCGGGTCGGCATAATACCCCGTCAGCACAGGATTTTTGGTGGCAGGCATCTCCAATCCCTCGGGTATGCCCCATTTGCCGGTGATGGCCTCCAGCTCTTTTTTTGTGATGGGAATAACACTCCCGTGGCGGGGTTTAAAATCCATGCTGATCTCGTGATCAATAACCTTGAAATTGTCGAGATCCACACTCTCGCAGAACTGGTACTCACCCCTCCCATACACATCATAGAGCAAAATGTATTTTTCCTGATTGGTCAGTTTAAAAACAGAAGACCCTTCCACGGCATGGCGGGTCTGCTGTTTATAGTCGGGTTGTTCTATCCAGCAGCCAGCAGTGAGGTTATCGGTCATGGCTTTCCTGATTCCGTTTCCGTGCCCCTCTGTTTTGTAAAACATATGGAATATCCCGTTTTTGTAGATAATATCGCCGTCGATGCAGGATTTTCCATTTTTCGGGAAGAAAAGCTGCTTCGGTGTGCCTTCCAGATCGGTGAAATCTTGATTGGCATAAGCATAATAGATAATATCAGTCCCTTTCCCGTGCTGCATGGACCAGTAAATCATGTATTTTTCGGCATGTGGGTCATAAATCGTTTGGGGAGCCCACACCCGCTTCAGGTCTTCCTGTCCCGGATATTTTTTCTGGATGTTGATGGCCGACGAAGTCCAGTTGACAAGATCTTTCGATTTCAATAGAACCATCCCCCGGTTTGAATCCCATCCTTTGGAAGAGGTCATGTCTGTCACTACCATGTAAAACGTCTCTCCATCCTGAGCCCTCAGGATATGTGGGTCTCTGACTCCACCCGTTTCACTGATTTCTTTTGAATCAATCACAGGCCTGTCGTTGTTTAAAGCTCTGTAGTGATACCCATCAAGACTGACTGCGAAGCAAATCTGCTCTTGTTCCACACTGTTTCCGTGGAAATAGGTAAAAAGATAGGCTACGTAGTCTTTCTCAGCGATATTGGAGGCATAGGCCTGGCCGGCTCTCATTACGGTACAGGTTGCGGCAAGAAATAAAAAAATCAGGGTTGTTCTAATTTTTCGCATGTAATTTAAATATTATCCGTATAGGTATTCGTCATGTCAATAAGCACGATGCTTATAACGACAAAATTATGACAAATTGCGGCCAGTAGACAGTATAGAATCGTGTAATTATGGGTGTGAAATCATGCAAATAAAGTATAAACACTGTTCACGGGGCTACCCGGTGTTTGTTTCTATGCCTCATTTCATTAATACATCCTCGTATTCAGATCTGCTAAAATAGTGGGATCGCTTGATAAATGCATTTTTCATTAATCTTCAAGATCAATTATGATTTGAGCTGCTTTTAATCCATCGGCCGACACCTTCACCTGCATCTTCCCAGCTTTCCCATCCGGCTGAAGAATAGCCAATGCTTTTCCCCTGAATGTTTTCGGTGTCAATGAGCGGAAGCTCTCCATGTCATCCGGAGCAGCATTCCCCGAGGCGATTACCGCTCCGTTGCCAGAGTACTCTATTGTAACCGGAAGATTGGCATCAGGAACAATATTTCCCTCCTTATCAACAATTTCAATTTTCACGTAGGCCAGGTCATTTAAATCGGCATTGATCCTGCTCCGATCGGCCACCAAGTGTACTGCGGTAGGCTCTCCTGTGGTTTTTAACTCCACAGAAGCCGTTTCACGTCTTTTGTCTAAATTTACAGCTTTCAACGTGCCTGATTTATAAGGTACTTCAAAGGTGGCGGTGTAATTTTCTCTGCCTGTTTCCTTCTCGCCGATCAACTCGTTATTCAGGTAGAGCCTTACTTTCGGGGAACGGCTGTAGACGTTTACTCTCATCGGTTGGTTCTCCCGGCCTTCCCAGTTCCAGCTCAGATGCTCATCCGTCCATCCCCAACCATTGACTACCTCTTTCTTTCCCGGGGCGACAGGAGGACGGACAGCCATTGCAATTTCTTTCTCTCTCCATACAATGTCCCGGTAAAAAGACTGTGGCTTTTTATCACCACAGAGATCAATATCGCCACACCAGGCGTTATACCAGGGCCAGCCCATGAATTGAGGGTTATGTTCTCCTTCGGCCAGTTCCAGGGCGTGTCCCAAACCCGCTTCACCCAAATAGTCGATGCCTGTCCAGACAAAATCACCGATGATGGCGGAAAATTTCTCCACCAGATTCCAGTTTAGGGCGGCATCCTTCGGAAAGGATTCACTACCGTAAATAATACGGTTGGGGTAAGCAGCATGGTCGCTTTCGTATTTCCACCACATATAATTATAACCGGCGATGTCCACATTCCTAAAAGCCCGGTGAATATCCTTATCCCATTCAAATCCAACGTGACGCCTGTCCCAGAAATCATTGGCTCCGACTGTTGTTAATCGGGTCGTATCATATTGATGGATAACATTAACCAGACTTTTTGCGATCACTTCACCGATGGAATCTGCCCGTTGAGCAATTTCATTGCCTATGCTCCACATGATGATAGAGGGATGGTTCCTGTCGCGACGTACCGAAGCGGTCAGATCTTTTTTGCTCCATTCGTCAAAGAATTGATGGTAATCATCGCTTCTTTTTGCTTCCTGCCACTGATCGAACGTCTCATGGATAACCAAAAGCCCCTGTTTATCGCATGCATCCAGAAAATGTTCCGATACCTGGTTATGGGCACATCGCACCGCATTGTATCCATTGGCCTTCAGCAATTCCACTTTTCGCTCTTCCGCACGATCTATCGCTGCGGCACCCAGTAATCCGTTGTCGTGATGAATACAGGCACCTTTTAGTTTTACGGATCGACCGTTCAACAAAAATCCTTTTTCTGCCGAGGCAGCTATCGTACGAATGCCAAAGGGGAGAGTGATCTTGTCGTATTGTCTGCCACCACCGGAAACGGTAATTTCCGCACTGTATAATATGGGGTTGTCGAGGGACCACAACTCGGGATCTCTCACTGTAAAAGAGGTAGAGAACGGAGTTGTTTCCGGTAACTCCTGCTCGAAATTATTTTTGTATACTTCCTTACCGGTCGGTGAGAGGATCTTTACATGCACTGCAACCGGGATATTATCTCTCGTTTTATTGTGAATGACTGTGGAAAATTTTATTGATGCCTCTTTCCCTTTCAGTTCCGAAGCATCCACAAAAGCATCCCACTCATCGAGATGAACTTTATCCGTTTTTATCAACCACACATGCCGGTATATGCCCGATCCTGAGTACCAGCGGCTGTTTTCTCCGGTATTCACCACCTTTACGGCAACCACATTCGGTTTCCCTGCAGGATTGCAGAACGGGGTGATATCCAATTTATAGGAGGTGTATCCGTACGGGTTATAATGCGCTTTTCTGCCGTTGATCCATACTTCCGACTGGTTGTACACCCCTTCGAAATAAAGCGAGAAGAGCTTATCCTTATCCTTTTCGTTGATGGTGAATTCTTTGCGATACCAGCCTTCCCCGCCCAGTGTCTGTCCCGTATCGGCTCCACCGGCACCCCCCTCGGTCATTTTAGAGAAGGGGCCAATGGTTATGCCCTTCCTTTGCAGAGGAGCCGGTTCAATGCTCCAATCGTGAGGCAGATTCAGCAATCGCCACCGGCTATCGTTAAACTCCGGCTGTTCGGCATTGGCCACGATCCCCCGATGGAATTTCCAATCTTTATTAAAGTTGGTTTTTCTGTCGGAAGCCGACATATTCACATGGAAGAGAATCAAAAACAAAAGAGAGAAAACCGTAATCTTCATCATTGGAGATGCTGAATGTTAAAATATAACTAGTCGGCTTTCAAGGTAGTTTCAACCGGTAGCAGCCAGGGAGAAGTGAAGGATACTTCTATATCGCCTGCTTCGCCGGTAGCCTGTACGTAGGCCAGGATGCGTCCATGATACACGCGATGTACGTTGTCGGTATAATCACTCATGTCTGAATTGTTGCTGGCTTCCAGTCCGATGAGTTTGGCGGGGCCTGCAATCCGGCAGGTCACCTCATTGTCGGACAACATCACCGGCACACCATGCTCATCCACCACCTGCACTACAATCTGGGCCAACCCGTTCTCCTTGTCGATTTGCTTTTCGGCTTGCACGATCTGCAGGGCGTGTGGACGTTTCGATGTTTGTATGGAATAACCAGATACAGGATTGTTGTTTTTATCCAGGCCCACCACTTCCAGTTTACCGGCGCTGTAGGGAATATCCCAGTAGATGATGCCGCTGTTGTCGTCATATTCCTTTGTTTCGCCTACCACAGATCCGTTCAACAGCAGTTTTGCCTTGTCGGCATTGGTATAGCATACTACCCGGATCGATTGACCTTCACGGTAGTTCCAAACAGACCAGGCATCCATGGAGGGCACCCTTTCCACGTTGTCGGATGCATTTCCGGTTTCGGTTTGAGACAGTACGTCTCTCGACTGGCTCCGTGATCCTCTTCCCGGCGTGGGGTATGTTCCCAGGTAAGCCATCGGTTTATCCGACCATAACGACTGCCGGAAGTATCCCCTTGGCTTGATGAATCCTCCGAAATCGAGCAGTCCCGAATAAAAACCTCTTGAAGGCCATCGGCCCGACTCACCAAGATAATCGATCCCCGTCCAGAGAAACTGACCGAAAACATGTTCCCTGTCTCGTGTCGCTTTCCATGCCGCCATATCGTGCCGGTTTTCACTTCCGTAAATCACCCTGTCGGGATACTTTTTGTGGTCGCTGTCGTACTTGTCTTCCGTGTAGTTATATCCCGCAATGTCCAAGGCCCCCGGGTACTCGGTTTCGTTTGACATGGCCACCCCCGCTAAACCGGCCGTCACAGGGCGCATCGGGTCATACTCTTTCACTACTTTCGCCAGTCGTTTTGCTATAATACCCAACTCCATGGCATCGGGTGCATCGGGGTTATACCCCCCGTAAGAGGCCTGCGTGAAGCCTGCTTTTTCTCCTCCGAGCACCGGATGAGAATAGGGATCGTTGGGGTAATCCACTTCATTGCCAATGCTCCATGCGAAAACAGAGACGTGGTTCCGGTCGCGCCGTACCAGGTCGGCCAGGTCAATCTCGCTCCATTCCTTGAATATATCGTAAGAGCCCTGAAACCCGGGAGTCCCCACGTTCCAGCCTTCCAGCCACTTGCGTTTGGGAAATACCCACTCATCGTACATCTCGTTGAGAACCAGCAGGCCCATCTCGTCGCAAAGTTCGTATAGACCGGTTGCCTGCGGATTGTGGCTCGTACGGATTGCATTCACGCCCACTTCCTTGAGTGTTTGCAGACGTCTTCTCCATACTTCGCGTGGTACTGCTGAACCCAGTACCCCGGCATCGTGGTGAATGCATACTCCTTTTACCTTCATCCACTCTCCGTTCAAGGCAAATCCCTTGTCGGGATCGAAAGTATAAGAGCGAAATCCTGTGCGAGTGGAAGCCTGATCCATTACAACGCCGCCTTTCAATACTGTTGTTTTCAACTCGTACAGGTTCGGGTCGGATAAGGACCAAAGTGCCGGTTTGTTTATCTTCAAGGATGTGGTAAGTTTATTTTTCCTGCCAGGTTCTGCAATAAGCTTCTTTGAATCCTTTGCCACAAGTTTTCCATCGGCAGCATATAATTCATTCATTACTGTCAAAGAGGTATTGTTCTTTTCTTCGTTGTTGATCTCTACCTCCACATTCAGCTTGTAGTCATCCTTTATTTTTTCGGGATATGCATATACTCCCCATTGGGCAATATGTACAGGATTTGCATAAATCATCCATACATCACGATAAATCCCCGATCCGGTGTACCAGCGAGAATCGGCGGACTGGCTGTGGTCCACGCGTACAGCAATTGTGTTATTTTCTCCGTATTTTATATAGGGTGTTGCATCTACCATGAAGGAAATATAGCCGTTGGGGCGTTTGCCAAGTGAATGTCCGTTCAGAAATACTTCGCTGCGGTTATATACACCTTCGAAATAGAGATATACTTTTTGTCCTTGCTTGTCGGCAGGGATATCGATTGTTTTACGATACCAGCCAATGCCTCCCGGCAGGTACCCGGTACAGCTGGCCAGTGTAGGGCTTAACTGCCCTTTTACACTCCAGTCGTGGGGCAGCGATACCGATTGCCATCTTGTATCATTCAGCGTGACGGACTGCCCGTCGGGAACATCATTCAGGACAAACTTCCAGCTATCGTTAATCTTTTCAGGGATACCGAAAGAGACTTGTGCCCTAAGAGACGGGGCTATAGACATAACGAGTAAAATGACTATTGACAGAGTTTTTTTTCGCATACGATTATTTTTTGAAGTTCTATATGTTATCTCGACAACTGTTTTCCAGGATCGGTGACACTCGAATCAGCAGCGATAGATTTTTAGAAATTGTGATCTCAGATAGTATTCATTTATCTCATACAAAGATATACTTAATAATAGATCTCCTATTGGTGAAATCATTCAAAAAAGGGCAATAAATCATTCAATGTGCGATAGAGTGTTTAAAGTTGGAGGGCCACTCCATCTCACTCCCCAACGTCCATATAGCAGGTCAGGAGCCTCCGGCAACAGGTATCTTGGCACGTATCTCGAAGCGTCCGTATTGAAACTCCTCCTTGCCTTCCGTTTTTATGGTGGAGGAACTGTATTCGATATATTCCCTGTTCCTTTTATCCTTTTGGGGTATTGGAGTCAGGGTTTATTTCATCGAAAATATTCAAATTCCATTCATTAAACCAGGTAAGAACGGGCAGGCCGTTTTCGAAAAGAACCGGAAGCCATATGTACCTGCCGTCAATAGGGTTATCGGGTCTCCATCGATCTGCCATAAATATGAAAGCATCTTTCTTTCCCTGCACCGGAATGATAAATGTACTTTGTGAATGAAATGTGAGCCCGGCATCTTCCCCCCGGGCGGGATTCGGGTGCAATGTCCATGGCCCCATGATGTGATCAGCGGTCAGGAGGCGTGCCGCATTAGGGGCCCAACCCGTACAACCGGAGGTGATCATGAAGTACTGTCCTCCTTTTTTGAAGACCGCCGGGGCCTCGTTGTGCCCTCCCGGCTCCACACGTACGTAGTTCCCGGTATGACCCAGAAAATCATCGGTCAATTCCGCAATATGCAGGGTTAGATTTTCTTCGGAGGCGTAGATATGGTATGCCTTGCCATCGTCGTCTACAAAGAGGGTCATGTCCCGCGACATCTGTCCTCCTTCGAAATCGCGGCGCAGGAGCAGGCCCTCTTTCAATGCTGCCATCCATTCGGGCGTCCACCATTGTTCGAACTCCGAAGGTTGCACGGTAGAAGTCCGCTGTTCTTCCGTCATATTCATTGGCCACACACCTGCGTTTACCCTTCCGCTTTTCACCAGATTGTAGGGACCTGTCACCTGATCACTAACTGCAACCGCAACGTGAGCCGCTTCATATCCTCTTCCTTTGAGCTCCAGGTGAAAGTACATCACGAATTTACCTGTTTTGGCATTGTAGATAACTTTTGGACGTTCAATGGTGCTTCCCTTTACGATCGGACTTTCCGGATTTTCACTTACGGATAGGGCAATCCCTTCGCTCTTCCAGTTGTAAAGATCGGTTGAGGAGTAGCAGGTTACCCCCACCAACGCAGCATTGGATCGCTCGCCTTTATGTTCGCCAAACCAGTAATAGGTGCCTTCGTGGTAGAGGATACCTCCCCCGTGCGCATTGATGTGAACCCCCCGATCATCTTTCCATATTTCACCGGGGGAGAAGGAGGTGTATTTATTCTGACTGTTAGCTGATTGAGACTTGCCGTAACTCGATAGCAAAACAAGCGTGAGCGCTAATAAAAGACATTTCTTATAATTCATCGTAATTTTTCAAAAAAATAATATGGCTTCATTCTTCTTGCTGGATCACCAGAAAAATACTTTTAGCTTTCATTTAGAACAGACATAACGGCTGTATTCTGACGCTGCCAATAAAAAAGCGCCTACTCCAAAGTCGGCGGTTGTTTCTGGTCCGACGTTCTTGTGTTGATTGGCTCGTTCTCCTATAGGTTGCACGTAGCCAACTTTCCCATCTTCCTGCAATGCAATTTTCGTGAGGTAATCCCATCCTTTATCAACTACGGCGCCGTACTCTTTTTTAGAAAAGAAGCCGTTGTTTATGCCCCACAGGTATCCGTAAAGGAAGAATGCCGTTCCGCTGGTTTCATAACCGGGAGCATGGTT
>NZ_DCEN01000040.1:13555-21095 GCF_002316955.1 Proteiniphilum sp. UBA1028 | reverse complement strand
GGATCGTCTTCGGGCAGATCCTGTAATGTTTTTGCAAGACCGGCAAACACCCATCCGTTACCTCGTGCCCAGAAGTCTTTTTTGCCATTGTTGGTCTTGTGCCCGGGATAGATATATTTGGCATCCCTGTAAAACAAGCTGCTTTCCTCGTCATACATCAACTCTTTTGCAAAGTGAAAGTATTCGTGGAGTTTCTCCAAATAGCGTTTATTCCCAGTGATATTATGCAGCCTTGTCATCACCGGCATCACCATGTAGAGCCCGTCGGCCCACCACCAGTAATCGTTCTGCGGGGTACTCATCTGGTACTCCATCACCTCAAGGGCACGTGCAATTTTGCGATCATCAGGATCAAGATTGTAGAGATCGGCATAGACCTGAAAGCAGATTTGCCAGTCGCCAAAGAGCACGTACTCATCCGATTCTCCATAAGAATATTTCCACTGACTACGATCGTCAGATTTGGCTCCTTTCCACTCGTTGTGTTCGGCCCAGGCTTGTGAAAATGCAAGATAATTCTTGTTCCCTGTTACTTCATAGGCCGCCATGTTGCCTGTATGATAGGCCGCTCTATGCCAGAAGGCATTACCGTGTTCGGGATTATTCTTTTGCCAGAAGCTGTTTACTTGATGAATAATTGAGAGGATTTCTTCTTTTTCTTTTGATGTATTCATTCCACACGAACTGTTAATTAACAAAATTGAAAATACAAGTAGCCATTTGTTTTTTCTACACATAAAATAAAATTATTGATGTTTTCCCGATCTGTCACATATCGCTCATTTATTTAAATATTTTCGGAGTAAGATGTTTTCAACAATCTCCAAGTACTTCAGCTCCTGCTTTTATCTCATCCTGTGAGAGTGCCCGGTCGTAGATTTTCAGATTTTCAACAGCTCCGTCGAATCCGCCTATATGAATATCCGAAAGCGACAGCCTGTCAATAGCAAGAATTTGATCCGTTAGTCCATTGATATAGGTGCGCAATCTCTGGCCATCGTAAGATATGGCTAGGTGGAATGATTGAGTTATTTCAGGCAGATACCATTGTCCGTCGGTACCCCTGTTTTTGTGCTGCCATGTGTCTGAATTCCCCAGTACGTTTGTACTTATATGCGTTGTTTCACCCGACCTTATGTAAGGCTTCGGCATTTCTCCGGGATATATTCCATATGAGAGGCCGGCGAAATTCAAGAGTTCTCCATTTTCCGCTAGCGAATCGAGCGATAGTGTGACTGCAATGGTGAACGTTCCGGATTTTGGCGTTTTGAGTTTCGTTTTCTTTCCGGCAGTTACTTTTCCGATTCTGTTCTGACACTTCAACCCCTTTTTCAGGTCGATATTGTCCTGAGGAAGGAGCATATTTGTTTTGATGGCTGTGGGGAATCCCTGTGGGCGCACGGAACTTACAATCCAATCGTAATAATCGCCCTGCATCCATACAAGCGAGAGGTCTGCTGTTTTCTTCGCGATGGCGAATGGGCGGACATTATTTTTCGGCGAATGACGGGTCAGCTGTTCCGTTGAGATCAATTTACCGTCGGTGCCGACAATGAATTTCTTCAGTTCATATTTTTTACCTTGATTGCCCTCCACGGGAACAGAACCGTAGACGATCTGCGGATTGTGCTTGTCGAGGGTCATGCCGCCGCTGTAACATTTTTCAATATCGGGTGTTTGATGGAAGTGCCCACCGGCATGCGACAGGAATGTTTTCTGCCATTCATTGCCTGTCCACCGGACATGATAATAATCATGCGACGTTTTGTCGTGACTGATACTGACTGTTGCCATCACAGGATTTTCGTCATGGTCAAGTGTCAGTTCACATATCCAGTTTCGAAGGGGAGTGTCATCGACCACCGCATCAGGGTACTTCTCCTTATAAGCTGGGGTGGTGTCTACTTCGTGCAGCTGCGTCTCACCAATTACGGATAACCCATTTCCTGTGATATCCTTCAATGCTTTGGTGTGGATATCCAGGTAATTGAGGTAGATCCAATTCTCGGCCTGATTATCCGGATGTGTGGTGGTGTAGGCAAGATAAATCTTATCTTTTCCGTTGGAGGCGTATTTGGCATAAGGCCGGACGCCACCCGCACCTTTCAGGGAACGGATTAGTTGGTAGGGACCCCAGTCGAATGCAACATTATCCTTCTCATCCGGAATGGTCAGCCGGGCAACCGTAGGGTGCCACCCAATTCCCCTCCAGCAGAGATAGATGTGGTCGGGATCGTCGGATAGAATAAAAGGGGAGGGATAGGTCGTATTGTGCTCTGTATCCAGCTTTCTCTCTTTTCCGAGTGTGGTGATATCGCCCGGAGTTTGTGATACACGATAGTAGAAACAGGGTTCGTCTGTGTGGCGGGAGTAGAAGATCATGATGCGTTCGTCGGGAAGCACCAGGAATGTCGGATTGTTGTGATCATCCGGTTGAAAGCAGGAGCGAATCATCACCTCGCTCGTCCTGTTTTTCAAATGGTCGATCTGTGTGGCTTTGATGTATCCGTGTACATCGATGTAGCCGATATAGGTACTGTTGATGGTGCCGCTTTCGTTTTCATAATGGATCACACGTGGATCAGCAAACCAGCACCATGCACCCTCTTCCGTGATGGTGCTGACGGGAAACAGATTGTTGTGGTTTATGGCGGGATAATTTTGTCCCGTCAGGTATGTTGCCAATTGTAACATGCAGAACATGATCTGTATAAAGATTTTGCGCATATCAGTGTTTCGTTAAAAAAAATCAAGCCATAGAGCATTGTTGCTGTATGGCTTGATAAAATAATCGATATTATTGTCTAACTCTGCCTTACCACAGCAAAATATAAATGAGTGTTACCAGCAGGCAGATACCAAAGGAACCGATGGCAAAACCCCTGTCTGTTTTGAAAAGCGCCAGTTCGAAGGGGACCGCTTTTTTGTCTTTGTATTGTGAATTAGCGTTCGAGAACAAAAAGAGGGAGACAGAGAATATGAGTGAGCCAAAGAAAAAGAAGGCTTCAAAACCAATGTTCTCGAGGTAGAGAATCCATTCGTTGGTGCTTCCGCTGACAAGCAGTATTTTATGTATGGCTGCAGCCAGAATGAAAAACAACGCGAAGAACAGAGTGATTCTGCCCCATTTCAGCATCTTCTTCCTGTCGGCTTCGTCTGCCTTCTCTGTTTCTACTTTTGTGTTGTCGACAAATGTGATGGCTACAAAGATCACGAACAGAATGATGAAGACATAACCCATTCTGAACTGGAATGGCATCTCCGGCATGGCTATTTTAAACAGCAGCCCCATAGGGATAGTAAGGATGGAGGTCCACACTGCAGCCTTCGATGAGGCTCTTTTCCACAAAAGTCCTAAACCAAATACCACAATAATTCCCGGGTAGATGAATCCGGAATATTCCTGAATATACTGGAATGCCTGATCCAAACCTCCCAGCAAGGGTTCCACCGCGATGATGGCAATCACCAGTGCCAGAAGAGCTGTGGTACGGCCGACTCTCACCAACCTTCTGTCTGACGCATCTTTCTTGATGTGCTGTTTGTAAATATCCATCGTGAAGATGGTGGAGGTTGAGTTTAGCATCGAAGCCAAAGATGAGATGACTGCCGCCGCCAGTGCAGCGAAAGAAATTCCCTTGATGCCGATCGGGGCAAAATTCCTGATCAGCCAGGGATAGGCATCGTCAGAGACATTGATCGATCCCGACATGTCGAAATATCCTTGTTGTATGCCGGGGATATCCTGTGGGTAATTGAACATGATAAATGCTGTAACACCGGGGATAACCACGATAAAAGGAATCAGTATCTTCAGGAAACCGGCAAAAATAAGACCCTTCTGAGCTTCGCCAATATTTTTGGCTGCAAGTCCTTTCTGGATGATGTACTGGTTGAATCCCCAATAGCCGATATTGGTCAGCCACACACCTCCCACAATTGCGGCGATGCCGGGAAGATCCTTGAATGCATCGGGCGATTTTGATTTATCCACAATCAGATTAAAGTGGGTGTCGTTGGGAATACTTTTTAACTTTTCGTAAATGATGACCAAACCGTCCCACGCTCCTCTACCTTCACCCGATACAGCCTCCAGTGCAAAGTAGGCCGTGATTAATCCGCCGCCGATCAGGAAAACAACCTGCAGCACGTCGGTCCAGGCTACCGAGGCAAGACCGCCATAGATAGAATAGACGCCGGCAATGATGAATAATGCCAGCACTATCTGCATACGATACCCCTCCAGCCCAAGGATCTGCTCAATGGCTATAGAACCGAGCCATGCTACGGAGGTGAGATTAACAAATACATAAAGAAATAGCCAAAAAACTGAAAAAGCCATACCTACTCCGCCATTGTAGCGTTCACGAAGGAACTGGGGGATGGTATAGATTCGTTGTTTCAACATTACAGGTAATAAGAACTTGGCCACAATAATCAGTGTGACAGCTGCCATAATTTCATAGGCCGCCACGCAGATCCCGATTTTATAACCAGATCCCGACATCCCGATAAATTGTTCAGCTGAAATGTTCGCAGCGATCAGGGAAGCCCCTACTGCCCACCATGTTAGTTTGTTTCCTGCCAGGAAGTAGTCGTTTGCGGTTTTTTCATGTCCTTTTTTGTTTCTGGAGAGAAAAAGGCCCAAACTTACCAGCAGAACCATGTACACTCCGACTATCACATAATCGATAGTCTGAAATCCCGAATTACTCATTGCTTTAAAAATTATGTTTTATTTAGACTTAATAGCTTATAATGTGCTTGTTTCCAGAGTTGTGTGCGTCCACAGTCTGATATGTTTTAAATTCGTCAAAGGTAAATAAATTTCTCTAACATACGAAAGGGAAAAAATAATTTGTCCTTAATTTTAGAGAAGATTATTTTAGTATTCTCTGTTAGCCAGTAGTTTATGCCTTGTTGTGCGGCATCTTAAAAAATACTAAATTGACAAAATGCCTTGTGTTTTAAGATTAGTTTAGAAAAGAAGAGGGTGTTCAATGTGATTTCACCCTCTTTTTATTGGGAATCTATCTGAGAACATATCCCAATATTCATTTCTCAGGAGGTTAAATTTTATTTTGAGACAGCCTCTTCTTTCACTGTTTGTCCAATGCATCGGTTTATGTTGCGATTTAACTGATGAATAACAACTCCCTGTACTTGGGCAGTGTCCACATCTGATTATCCACAATCAGTTCCAGTTTGTCTACGTGGTAACGGATTACATTAAAGTATACCTCAACCGTGTCGTGGTAGGCCACGGCCTTCTCACGTGCATCCTCCAGCTTATTGGCCGCCTTGCGTGCATCCACCATGTCATCCACATTCGTTTTTATTGCAGAAATATGATCGGCAATTTCTTCGATCAGTGCGGCATCCTCCTTCGATAATTTATCGGCCTTTTCTTTGTCGAAGACGGCTCTCATCTTGTAGAGGTTATCGAGCAGCATAGACTGGTATTCTGTCGCCACCGGAATGATGTGATTCATGCACAGATCGCCCAATACGCGTGCTTCAATCTGAATTTTCTTGGTGTAGGTTTCCCATTTCACTTCATTGCGGGCATGAAGTTCCTTCTCGTTCAATACGCCAATGCTCTCAAACATCTCCACCGTTTGATCCGATGTGTATGCGTCGTATATGACCGGGACGCTTGTTTCACAGTCGAGGCCCCGTTTTCGGGCTTCCTCTTTCCATTCGTCGCTGTAACCGTTCCCTTCAAAACGGATAGGTTTCGACATCTTGATGTAGTGACGAAGGGTGTCGAAGATGGCCTGCTCCTTTTTCATCCCTTTTTTCATCTTCGCATCGATTTCCTTTTTGAAATCAATCAGCTGTGCGGCAACTACGGCATTCAATGCTGTCATGGCTGATGAGCAGTTGGCCGATGAACCCACCGCCCGAAACTCGAAGCGGTTTCCAGTGAATGCGAACGGTGAGGTCCTGTTTCTGTCCGTGTTGTCAATCAGTACTTCCGGAATATGGGAGATGCCTAATTTCATTTTTTTCAACTCATCCACGGTGATGTCGTTGTCTTCCGAACTGTGTTCAATTTTATCGAGCACGTTCGATAACTGCTTCCCGAGGAATACGGAGATGATTGCCGGAGGAGCTTCGTTGGCTCCCAGCCTGTGCGCATTGTTGGCCGACATGATGGAGGCTTTCAGCAAGGCATTATGTTTGTAAACGGCTACCAGGGTATTCACCAGGAACGTGACAAACAACAGGTTGTCATTGGCCGTTTTGCCTGGTGTAAACAAGCCGATGCCGGTATCGGTACAGAGTGACCAGTTGTTGTGCTTTCCCGATCCGTTTACCCCGGCAAAAGGCTTTTCATGAAGCAACAGCTTAAAATGATGCTTGGTCGCAATCTTTTGCATGAGAGACATCACCAGCAGGTTCTGGTCGACTGCCAAATTTGTCTCCCCAAAAATAGGCGCCAGTTCAAACTGGTTGGGAGCTACTTCGTTGTGGCGGGTTTTCAAAGGGATGCCGTACTTGTAAGCTTCAAACTCCACTTCGCGCATGAACGCAGCCACACGCGGGGGAACTGCTCCAAAATAATGGTCTTCCAATTGCTGATTTTTGGCACTTTCGTGCCCCATAAGGGTGCGGTCCGTCAGGCTCAGGTCGGGCCGGGCTGCATACAATGCCTGGTCTACCAGAAAATATTCCTGTTCCCAACCCAGGAAAGAATAGACCTTTTTCACATCCGGATAAAAAAGCCTGCAAACATCCACAGAGGCCTTATCCACAGCCGATAAGGTCTTCAGGAGTGGTGTTTTATAATCGAGGGCCTCGCCGGTATAGGAAATAAAAACAGTAGGAATACAGAGCGTGTCGTCTATGATGAATGCAGGGGATGATGGGTCCCAGGCAGTATACCCGCGAGCTTCGAAGGTATTGCGGATGCCGCCGCTGGGAAAGCTCGATGCATCAGGTTCCTGCTGAGCAAGCAACTTGCCTGAGAAGCGTTCAATGATTCCCCCGTCGGGGCCGTTCACGTAATCGATGAACGAATCGTGTTTTTCCGCTGTCCCCTCCGTGAGCGGTTGAAACCAGTGTGTGTAATGAGTCGCCCCCATTTCGATAGCCCACATCTTCATGCCGGCTGCCACATGATCGGCAATTTCACGATGAAGCGTGGTTCCCTGGTCGATCGCCTCGAGAACGGTTTTCATTGTCTCTTTCGAGAGGTACTTCGCCATCTGTGTTCTGTTGAACACATACTTTCCGAAATACTCAGAGGGTAACTGGCCGGGAACGGCAATCTCGACGGGTACTCTTTTCGACGCTTCTACTACAGCTTTAAATCGTAATGTTGACATGTTACACGGTTTTTATTGTGGAGGTTTTGATAACCTTATTGGTGAATTGCGAAATAAATCCGGTACAAAATTACACATTTTGGATTTGATAGTTCAATTTTACAACACAAAAGAATCTTCCTACGTAAAAAATAGAGAAAATTGAAGTTTTGTCTTCAAAGGGACCTCTTGCTGTTTCAAGCCTGCCACTACGAATAGACATGCACACT
>NZ_DCEN01000040.1:10313-13372 GCF_002316955.1 Proteiniphilum sp. UBA1028 | reverse complement strand
ATGAAAGCTACGAGTAAGAGGATCATCGATACTTTAGGGGAGGCATTTTTTTTCAGCCGGTAATGGATGTAAAGCAGGTATCCCAGCCAGGTGGCAGCAGCCCATGTCTCTTTCGGATCCCAGCTCCAGTAGTGACCCCATGCTTCCTTGGCCCAGATGGCTCCCATCAGCATGCCAAGCGTGATACAGGCCGTTCCGGCGTATACCAGCTCATCGGTCATCTGCATGAGTCGTTCGGGGTTGCTGACTTTTTTCTCTTTGACAAGATAGTAGAGGGCGCCCAGTGTAGCTGCGCCCAGTATGGCATAGGAAAACATATAAATGATGACGTGCGGGGCAAACCAGGGACTTTGCAGTGCCGGCATCAGCACCTTGTTGTGAATGTCCGGGTTCGTGATATTCACCATGATAAAGACGGCGGAGAGCAGCGTGGTGAAGGATAGTATCCATTTGTAGTTCCAGCGCAGATAGGTGAGTAGTCCCGCTATGGGAAGGAAGAAAGAATACCAGAGTCTTGTTTCTCCCATGGTGCGCAGGGGTGGCCTTTCCAATGAGTGCCAGAGCGCGGCAATAAAAAACGCGAAGACCAGCAGTCCGGCAGTCGTACATAATATGGACAGCGCCCTGTGTCTGTTTCCAAGTGCCGCGATGGCGCCCATAATCCAGAATAACAGTGCCCCTGCAGCAAAATATATAAATAGTTCCCAACTCATGCCGTCCTCTTTTTAGGTCCCGCAATAAACAGGAACAGCGCCCCGGCGAGCAGCATGAAGATACCGGTGTAAACCACCTTTAACCAGGGATCCCGTACCAGTTCAAAGATAGAGACATCTGAATGTTTCCCTTTCGAATTGTCGTAGCTATACTGGTAAATCATCCATTCTTCCACAGTGAGAGGTTTGTTTACCTCAATCACGGCTTGAAGGTTGGTCCCCTTTTCAGAATACAGGGTCACAAACGATTTGTATTTTTTTACCTCCTGCGGTGGCATCACTATGCTTGTGAATTCATCAACCGGCAATGTGCTATGGGGAAAGAGGTAGCTGCCACTGCTGACCCAACCCTCCACTGGCTGCTCCATCCCTGGCTTGGCTGCTTTCACCTTGATGGCGGTGCCGGCGCCCTCCATCATCATGGGTACTACATTGACAAAGGTGGAGTCCCGCAATATGGCAGCATGAGGCAGGTAATCCATAATTTCCAGCGATACGTCTGCCAGCCGGGCTGTTTTGCCAATTTCCACAAAATGATAGCTCTCGGGATGTGCTGCGGGTAGTATTTTCCCTGTCATGTTTTCAACGACGACCAGCCTGGGAGGGTATTCTTCTATCCGGAACGTGTCCAGCTGGATGGCTACCGGTAATTCTATGGTTTCTCCGGACTGTCCGGTACCGCGCCATTCTACCTGCCCCTCTTGCACACTCATCGTGAACCGCTTCAGATCGGCACTGCCCGATAAGCCAGCCAGAAGAGCAACAAACAATCCCAGGTGGTTCAGGTAAAAGCCGATATCGCGCCACGATTGTTTCTTGCGGGTCCTTCTGAGCAAAGTGAGTTCCAGAATTATCAGAATGTAAAAGCAGAGCAATATAAATGACCAGGAGGTGGTCATCTGAGCCCATCCGAGCCGGGAGAACAGATTGTCGCTTGCCTGCATGCGACCTGTGCTGAGTGGAAGCTGTGGAGTGAGTCCCAGTATCATGCAGAGAAGAAGCAGGACGACGATGGCCGGCACGGCAGCATAAACGCCGGATAACCACTTTATTGCCTTGTTTTGCGGGAGAAGAAAGTAGACAGCAATCAGCCCTGCCGTCAAAGAGGCTCCCATGATCACGTTGACCGGCGATGCAAAGAGAGCAGGCTCGATGTTCCCGACGGTCAACTGTAGCATCAAGCCCGTTAAAAGGATGCCAGCCGCCACGATGAAACCTTCTGCATACCCCCATGGCTGCTCCCATATTTTGCGGGATCTACTCTTCATGCACTCAGCGTAATCAATATAAAATGTTTTTGTGTCCTCCAAAATCCGGACTCGAATCTATTTCTCATTATGTTAGTTCAGACTTGCCAGCCGTTTGTTGGCTTTGGCTGTTTCGAGCCAACGGGGAACGACCGTTTGCAGGAAGTTTTGCTTGTCGGCTCTTTCTTTTTGCATATCCAACCCGATGTATGCCTGTGCCTTCTCTTTCGTGGAGATGTCGGGCAGCGGAACGTCGCCGGTGAAGCCGAGTGCCGCCAGCACCTTGGATATCTCAAAACGGGCTTTGTGGGCCCTGTCGAGGCTCAGGGAAAGAATACGTTGATATTCTACCGGCGAGTGGAACGCTCCTCCGTGCGATGCCACGGCATAATCCCAGCGCCATTGCGACTGACGAATCAATTGCAGCGCCTCTTTCATCTGTGTCTCTGTGGCTCCTCTTTCCCATGCGAACTGTGCTTCCAGATGGGCGGTGGCAAGCTCCTGCTCTGCCAGGTTGCGAATCTGATTGGCACTGCGTTGCCGTTCGTAAACCGAGTTGCGGAGATCTTCCTCTGTTTCCCGGTGGCATACCTGGCAGGTGTTGTTCATGCTTGCCAGCGGACTTCTCACGTGGTGACTGCTGTATTTGATTCCTCCTTCGGAAATATAAGGCATGTGACAGTCGGCACACGAAACACCCCGCTGTGCATGGATCCCTGTTTTGAATATTTCGTAATCGGGGTGTTGTGCTTTGAGGATGGGTGCCTTGCTGAGTGCGTGTGTATAGTCGGTAAACCGGATGCTGTCGTAATATTGTTCCGCTCCCTCCATGGTGATGCCGTTGTGCCAGGGGAAGATCAGGTATTTCCCTTCGGGAGTGAAGTAATATTCCACATGACATTGTGCACAGGCCAGCGAACGCATCTCCTGATGGGTTGCTTCCCGGATATTCAGACCCATGGCCTCATATCCCTCAATCAATCCGGGTCGGCTTACTTTCAGATCCATTGTGGCGGCATCGTGACAGTCGGCACATCCAATGGGATTCACTATTTCCTGTCCCCAGTGTGCCCAGGTTTTGTTGTAAAATTCGGCAATT
>NZ_DCEN01000040.1:0-10089 GCF_002316955.1 Proteiniphilum sp. UBA1028 | reverse complement strand
CCGGTCCGCAGGGTATGGCGCACATCTTCCACGGCATGCATATGTCCTCTTGGGGTACCGTAATCTTTCGAGAAGGCATATCCGGCCCAAAGGATAACCATTTCCGGGCGCTGTTCGAGGACGTCTCTCACGCTGCTTCCGTTGAACTCACTTTGAAAAGTGGTGTCGGCTGTTTTCGCCCAGGTCTCGTATTCGCGGGGATAATTTACGGCGAACAGTTCATTGCGCGATTCGATTCCGGTGATTTCAACCTTTTTGTTGTTCATCACGCTCGCAATTTCTGCCCGGCGTTGCGTCACGGATGCTGCCAGCATTCCAAGGAGGAAAACCACACCCATTGTCACGAAAAACAGGAGCCAGCCTACCCATGGCTTCATCCTGTTGTTATTCCTCTTCCTGTTCATAGTGTTATTATTGTATATATTGAATTCAGTGTCCGGCTTTTCGTTCTTGTTCGTTATATCCTGGTTCTTGCACTTTGGCTCCTGGCCCTTATTTTTTCATTTCGGCATTCTTTACCATATCCAGCAACCAGTCCGGCACATTGCTTGCCGGCATCGGTACACGTGCATTTGGAGTGGAGGAGAGCGATCTGCTCCGTGTGTGAGGCACATCTCTGTGGCAGTCCCAACAGGCTTTTCCGTCGGTATCCTTCATTTCTCTGTAACCCATGCGCCCTGTATTCACAAACTCGGTATTGAGTTGGGTGTGACAGCGAATGCAGTTGTCCATGATTACCTGAGAACTGGCTTCAATGGCCTGAATCGCCTGGCTTTCGCCGCGTACAGTGAAAATGACGGAATGGCGTAATCCGTCTGTCGCTTTAAAGTAATACCCTTTGATTTTATTGTCCTGGGGTACGTGACAGTCGTTGCAGGTGGTATTTCTGCCGTGTGAGCTGTGCATCCAGGTGGCGTAGTAGGGCCCCATGATGTGGCAGTTTACGCATGTGGCCGGATCGTTTGACAGATAGCTGTAAGCACGGGAAGCAAAAAAAGTATACACGAAGAGCCCCACGAAAGCGCCACAGATAATGATGGCAGGGTATTTCCATCCTCCGCGGGGCCTGACTTCATTCCAAAAGAACCGCAGCTTGCTCATGGTTAAACGCTTTAAATATATCTGTCAATAACAAAGAAAGGAATAATATTTGCAAAAAACTGTAATAATTATGACATTTGTAAAAAATGAGGAAGAGAAATGTACAATCGAAAAATCAATGAGGAAGAAGCAGATAATCCCGTCTGAGCCTGATTGTCAACAATAATAAAATACCGGAAGGAAAAAATGAAACTACAGCACCCTGAACTTGATTATCGCCGCATGATCTTTCAATGTCCCTTGTGCAGTTCAATTCCCGATGAACAACGTGACTCCTTTCTGGAAGACGTGCGGTTTTCAGTCAGGAGTTATCAGAAGGGAGACGTGATTGTTGCCCGGGGGGTTCGTTATGATTCGCTCTACGTCCTGATTATGGGCGAGATCGTAACAGAGATGGCCGATGAGAAAGGCGACTTTATGAAAGTAGAACAGATCAGGGCGCCCAATCCGATGGCAACGGGATTTCTATTCTCTTCGGATAATCGCTCTCCCGTATCTGCCATTTGCAATACAGCCTGTACTGTTGCGGTAATACCGAGAGATAATGTCTATTTTCTGATGAGAAAATACGAGTGTTTTATGATGTCATTTCTGGCATATATCTCCAACAAGGTGTTTTTTCTTTCCGAGAAACTGCGGCTGGTCTCCCTGCGTACCATCCGTGCGAAGCTTGCATACTACCTGCTGAAAGAATCGGAAGGGGAAAAGTCATTTCGGTTGAAAACATCGAAAGAAAGTATGGCTCGCCTGTTTGGCGTTTCGCGTCCCGCGCTGGTAAAAGTGATGATGGAGATGGCAGAGGAGGGGATGATTAATGTGAACCGGCGTGATATTCAAATCAACGACAGGGCAGCGCTGAGAAAAATGCTTTAAATGCATTGTTCCGAAATCAATTTCTGCATATTATCTTTGAATTATGGAGACATTCGCAGACAAAGTAATTGCATTCAACCGTCATTTGACGTACACCGGTAATTTGCCGGAGGGCTTTCGGGTGATGAACCCGTTTATGGACAATCCTGAAACCATGAAGGTGATGGACGAGTTTTACCACAAATATTACCACGATACGGAAAAACGGCGCTTTATTATCGGGATAAATCCGAGCCGCAATGGGGCGGGAGTGACCGGAGTACCTTTTACGGACACAAAGAGGCTGGAGAGCGCCTGTGATATTCAAATGAAATCGGCACGCACGCACGAGGTCTCCTCGGTCTTTCTTTATGATATGATCGAGGCATATGGTGGAACAGCCCGCTTCTATCAGAATTTTTATATTAATTCCCCATTTCCTCTGGCTATTATCAGGGAGACAGCAGGAGGTGCATGGCTCAATGCAAATTATTATGATGATCCGGAATTGTTTGAGTCGGTGAAGGAGTTTATGATCGACTCCTTGCATAAATACATCGGTATGGGACTCGACACGACCGAAGTGTTTATCCTCGGAAAGAAGAATGCAGACTATATCCGCAGGCTTAATGCCGAAGAGAAGTTATTCGACCGGCTTACGGTTCTGGAGCACCCCCGTTTTATCCAGCAATACAGATTGAAAGAAAAGCAACTCTACATCGATAAATATCTGCAGGCATTTCACGGTCGTTGATATAACAAACTGTAGTTTGCCGTGCTACCACAACTCTGATGTTTCCTTTTTTAGCCCGTATTTCCTTTTAATCTGAGTCGATGTTACGTCTTGAATATTTGGAGTATTATACGAGCGAGTAAAGGAGAAAGTGTAGTGCAGTGCCGGAAAATGTGCTCCGTTGATCCCGGATCCTTCATTATCTGCTGAATTGATGGGTAGATAAAAAAGAAAAACACTTGAAATCAGATATTCAAGTGTTTTTTTGGGTGGTGCCACCAGGAATCGAACCGGGGACACACGGATTTTCAGTCCGTTGCTCTACCGACTGAGCTATGGCACCAACATTGCTTAAATTGCGAGTGCAAAGATAAGCGCATTTTTGTGAAATGCAAAATTTGCCAACGAAAAAGTCAAAAAAATATTGCTCAATTACGCTTCAATGGGAAGTGATGTCCGGGAAACAATCGTCAAAGCGATTGTTCGTCCACAAGATGATTCCAGCCCTGGGCACGGAGTTGCATCTCCTGACCGTCGCGGGTCACCAGGTAACAACCCTGTTCGGGTTTGGCAATATGACCTATCAGATGTACACCTGCCACTGCACTCATCTTCTCGTGCAGCGTGAGCGGTACAGTGAATAAGAGCTCGTAGTCCTCGCCTCCGTTCAACGCGACGGTGGTCACATTCATATTGAATGTTTCCGCCATCATGGCGGTCTGGTAATCAACTGGAAGTCGCTCTTCAAAAAGCTGGCATCCCACATTGCTCTGCTTGCAGATATGCAGTATGTCGGACGATAATCCATCCGAAATATCGATCATGGCGGTCGGAACAATGCCGTTTTCCGCCAGCAGGGCCACGATATCCTTCCGTGCCTCCGGCTTGAGCTGCCGCTCCAGCAGGTACTCTTTCCCTGCAAAATCGGGCTGCACCTCACCGCTGCCATCGAACACGCTTTTCTCTCTTTCCAGCAGCTGCAACCCCATGTATGAAGCACCCAGATCGCCCGATACATAGATGAGGTCCGTATCTTTGGCTCCATCCCGGTAAACAATCTTGTCGTCGTCTGCTGTGCCGATGCAAGTGATGCTGATGGTAAAGCCGGTCAGCGATGAAGTGGTGTCACCGCCCACGATATCTACCCCGTAAATCTCACAAGCCAGCTTCAGTCCGCTGTAGAAGCTTTCAAGATCTTCCACCGCGAAGCGTTTGGATATGCCCAGCGAAACGGTGATTTGCCGGGGTGTGCCATTCATCGCGTAGATGTCGGAGAAGTTGATGACGGCAGCCTTGTATCCCAGATGTTTCAGGGGGGCATATACCAGATCGAAGTGGATCCCCTCCAGCAACAGGTCGGTGGTGACCAGTGTCTTTTTCCCCGCGTAATCCAGCACGGCAGCATCATCGCCCACCCCCTTGAGGGAGGAGGGTTGCGTAAGCCGGATATCGCTGGTCAAATGATCAATCAGCCCAAATTCTCCCAGCGTGGCTATTTCTGTTTTCCTCATTCGATTCTCCCGATGATGGTACGCATGATCTCAGCCATCTTGGGCTGTGCTATTTTGGCGGCTTCCTGCACATCTTCGTGCGATACTTCCACGATCTTGCCGATCACGCCCAGGTCGGTGATGATGGAGAAAGCAAGCACCTTCATGCCGGCATGGTTGGCCACGATCACCTCCGGCACCGTAGACATTCCCACTGCATCACCACCGATTATTCTGAAAAAGTTGTATTCGGCCGGAGTCTCAAACGTGGGCCCCTGCACTCCTACATATACACCATGCTGCAACTTGATGTTTTTCTCTTTGGCTATTTCCATGGCCATCAGGCGCAATGATTTACTGTAGGCTTCGCTCATATCGGGGAAGCGGGTACCCAGTTCGTTGAAGTTTTTCCCGTGTAGCGGATGTTCCGGAAACATGTTGATGTGGTCTTCAATCAGCATGATGTCACCAATATCGAAGCTGGGGTTCATGCCGCCTGCCGCGTTGGATACAAAGAGATATTCAATGCCGAGTGCCTGAAAAACACGCACGGGAAACGTAACCTGTTTCATGTCGTATCCTTCGTAATAGTGAAAGCGTCCCTGCATTGCCAGTACCTTTTTGCCACCCAATGTGCCGATGATCAGCTTTCCGCTGTGCCCCTCCACGGTGGAGACCGGAAAATTGGGTATTTCGGTGTATGGAATCTCTTTTTTGTCGGCAATTTCGTGTGCAAGCTCCCCCAGTCCCGTGCCCAGAATGATGGCGGTGTTTGGTATCTCCCCGATTTTATTATTCAGATAATCTGCTGTTTCTTTGATAATTTCTAACATGTTCAAGAATTTTATGATTGAATGAATCTCTTTCGGCGTCATCCACGAAGGTGACGCGTACCGGAATATAATAAAGCATTTTTTTTATCTCATCGTCCAGAAAAGGCAGTGCGCGAAAGCGCACCGCATCTTTTTCGGTGGTGAGAATTATTTTGTTGTCATCTTCTACCGAGTATATCATCTGGCGGATAGATTGTATGTCCTCCCGGGTGAACGGATGATGGTCGGGAAAAAACTTCGTGTACAGGTTGTAGGTCTTGTGTTCCAGCTTATCTACCAGTGGAGCGGGAGAAGCGATGCCCGTAACCAGGAAAAGGTGTTTCTTGCGCAATTCGTCCAAGTGAAGTGGCTCGGGTTTCAACTCGGGAAATACCGGTTTCAAGGCGTCATAATCGAGTGCCGTGAAATATAGATCCTGATAGGGAAACAGGTCCAGACCGTTTGTGTAGATCCTGTAATCGATGGGCTGCATGTCTGGATCGCATTTGGTGACCAGCACGATCGAAGCCCTGTCTTTTCCGTTGAGCGGCTCCCGCAGCAGCCCCGCCGGAAGCAACCGGTCTTCAAATACCGGTCGGTTGCTGTCCACCAGCAGGATAGAGAGTGATGGCAACACATGGCGATGCTGGAAGCCGTCGTCCAGCAAGATGACGTCGGGGCGTTCCGCCTTTTCAATGGAGAGTATCTTTTCGATGGCAGCAACCCTGTTCTTATCCACCACGACCAGCGTTCCCGGAAACTTCTTTTTGATTTGCAGGGGCTCATCTCCCACATCACGTACTTTGGAGTCGGGATCCACAATCAGAAAACCTTTACTCTTGCGTTTGTATCCTCTGCTTAGTACGGCTACTTTGTACCGGGGGGAAAGCAGCCTGATCAGATATTCAATATGAGGGGTCTTTCCGGTGCCGCCTACCGTGATATTTCCTACACAGATCACCGGGATCTGAAATGTGCGTTGTTTGAGTATTTTTCTGTTAAATAATCCGTTCCGGAAATTTACACCAATCCCGTACAGCCAGGATAATGGCAGCAAGGAACGGCGAATTTCTACAATGGGTTTGTCCATGTTGTTACCTGATATTCAAGTCGAAAGGAACACGAGCCTGGATGTAATCCTGTTCTTTCAGGTTTTTCAAAATCATAAATAATTCATAACTATCACCCAGATATTCTTTTAATGTTTGGGCAGCCAGATCTTCCCTGGCAGGTCTTAGCAGCTCATCGATGCGGGAGCGCATCTTCGGATATTCGAAAACGACGTAGCTTTTGCCCAGGTTGGCCATCTCAGCCGCTACTTCAATGGCTCGTTCCATGCCGCCCAATTCGTCGACAAGCCCGATCTCTTTTGCCTGATTGCCTGTCCATACCCGGCCTTCGGCATACAATGCCATGGTGTCTTTCGGCATGTTGCGCCCTTCAGCACAGCGGGTGAGAAAAAGGTCGTACCCTTTCTCGATGTAAGCCTGCATCATCTTTCTTTCCCTTTCGTTAAAGGGGCGGGTGATATTTCCGAAATCGGAAAACTCGTGGGTTTTCACCTCGTCTGTATAGATTCCGATTTTTTTGCTGGTACCTTCCAGGTTCGGGATGGCACCGAATATCCCGATGGAGCCGGTGAGCGTGGTGGGTTGTGCCACAATCCTGTCGGCATTGCAGGCAATATAATATCCTCCCGAAGCTGCCACGTCTCCCATCGAAACGACCACAGGCTTTTCTTCCTTCAACCTGGCGATCGCTTTCCATATTTGTTCCGATGCATATGCGCTTCCCCCGCCGGAGTTGATGCGAAATATCACAGCCTTTACATCCTTGTCTTTTCTTAGCTTTTCGATCTGATCAACCATGTACTTGTCCTGTATCTCCGATGAACCATTGCCGGAGACAATATTCCCGCTGGCATAGAGGATGGCGACGGTGTTGCCGGTTTTTTTTACTGGTTTGGTGCTTACCGACTTCATTTCCGCAACTGTGGCTGAAGGGATTCTGGTGTCTTCCTTGATATCCAGCAGTGTGCGGAGGTAGTCTTTCATTTCGGTTTCGTACAACAGAGTATCCACGAGGTTTGCCGTAAGCAGATAGTCTGTCGACTGTAACAAGGGGAAGCTGTTGGCCAGTGAATCTATTTTCGCCGGCGTGAGGGAGCGTGATTCCGCCAGATCTTGTCGTAGGAAGCTCCAGGTGTCGGTCAGATAAGAGGTAATCTGAGCCCTGTTTGCCTCGCTCATTTCGTTTTGAGTGAAGGGTTCTACTGCCGATTTGTAGGTGCCGACTTTGAAAATCTGCATCTGGATGCCCAATTTATCCAGGGCATCCTTGAAGAAAATGGGAGTGGAAGCCAATCCATGCAGGTCGAGCATCCCCTGTGGGTTGATAGCTATTTTATCGGCTACCGAAGCAAGGTAGTAGCCGCCTTGTGAGTAGGTATCGGCATATGCCACAATAAACTTATCGCTTTCTTTGAATTTGATCAGTTCCTGGCGGATCTCTGCCAATGTGGCCATCGAAGCCGAAAGCATGCGTGAATCGAGGTAAATACCTTTTATTTTATCGTTGTTTTTCGCCTTGCGAATTGCACCCACAATATCATTGAGCCCCATGGCGGAAGGGTAGTCGGCTCCAATCATGGACGTAAACGGGTCCTGTTCCGGTGTCCTCTCCGTGATAGGTCCATCGAGTCGCAGATTTAAAACCGAATTTTCCTGAAGCGTGAATTTCTCGGTAGCCACGGAATTCACGAGGGAGCCCATCATGCCTAAAAAAAAGAGCATGGCAATCAGTGAAAGAATAACTTGCGCGATAACAAATCCAATAGCGGATGCGAGCATGATTTTTAGAAAATCTTTCATAAAGAGGACTTTTAGTGGATTGATAGGACAAAAATAAGTAAAAAACAGTTATACTGCAATATAAATTTACACATTCTTAATTAATTTCACTTGCTTTGTTTTAAGGCTGATAGTATATTTGAGAACGAAATGCATACATAGGTGGGTTATACATGTCTTTTTCTTAATAAACGATAAATTAGGATAAAAACAATCCATTTGGTGCAACGTTTTTACTCTTATTTCATCTATGATTTGAACTGCGATAAGAATGGATGATTCGCAACTGATAATAGCGTGTAAGAAACAGGACCGTAATGCCCAAAAGGCATTATACGAGCGTTATGCTCCTGTAATGATGGCTGTGTGTATGCGCTATTGCAGGGAGGAAGAAGCTGCCCGTGACCTGTTGCACGATGGATTTATCCGCGCTTTTACGCAAATAGGCTCATTTTCGGGCAAGGGTTCTTTTGAAGGTTGGCTAAGACGTATTTTTGTAAATCTGGCATTGGAAAATTTCCGGAAGGAAAAACAGAAGAATCGGTTTCTGGAAGAATATGGCTACTTGTATGCTCACGAAGCCGAAGAGGATGCCGACGATTTACTCGATATAGAAAATATTCCCCGCGAGGAAGTCATGGAGATGATCAGGAACTTACCCCCGGGATACAGGACAGTATTTAACCTGTTTATTTTTGAAGAAATGTCTCACAAAGAAATTGCACAGATGCTGGGCATCAAGGAGGCAGCTTCGCGTTCTCAGTTCTTCAGGGCAAAGACAATGTTAAAGAATAAGATAAAAGCCATCCTCCATCTTAACAATGGCAGATATAATGAATACAGATAACGAGGTTAGAAGAGAGATACAATCGAAGCTTGGCGATTACAGAGCACCGGTGCCTGCCGACGGATGGGATCGGATTGAACAATCGCTGAATGCAGCCCGCAATGCTCGCACGATTGTCCGTCGCCGGTGGTACGCTGCATCGGCTGTGGCAGCCGTGATCCTGCTTGTGGGAGGGCTCCTTTTTGTTCTGCCCACATCCGACGAAGTCGCACTGGTTTCGGAATCTTCCGTCTCTCAGACCGACCCTTCCCATGACAGCAACCCGGAGGTGGTTTTTCCCAAAAACGCAGAGCAGGCAGTATCACCGGCATCGGTTACTCCCTTTCGTGCAACAAACCAAATCAAAAAAAATACCCCCCCCCTTACTGCATACAATAAACCGGATCGGAACGAAACGTGGCTGCAACGGGGACAGACGGTCCTGGCAACCCCCAGGAGAAATATAAGGGAAGAAGATTTTTCCTCGGCCGTTAAGAAGGCCGGGGTGCTACAGGCGACACCACTTGCCCAAGATGCCGGCGTGGAGGAATATATCACGGTTGGCCGTGAACAGGAAGGTTTGCGGAAAGATCAGGACCGGGGGAGAGCAGACAACAGGCAGATAATCCTGGCGATGAGCGGTCGTGGTGGCTTGACTCCTTTTCAGCAGACAGTAAATTCGCCCATGACATTGCGTAGTGCTCAGTATGCTGAGAATAATCCACCGTTGTCGGATTCCAAGATGTTGCTTACCACAAACAATACAGCCGGCAATGTGTCGGAGATGGAACATGACCAGCCCGTATCCTTCGGCATTACGGTATCGAAGTCGCTGTTCAACGACCTCTCTCTGGAGACCGGACTTATATATACTCATCTCTCTTCCAAAGTGAGAAATTCCAGCGTCAATCTGCAGGTACAGGAAACGCAGCGTCTTCATTATCTGGGCATACCCCTGAACGTAAATTACAATCTTTTTTCGGTGAAGAAAGTGAATGTGTATGCTTCTGTGGGAGGGATGCTGGAAAAGGATGTGTACGGTGAATACCGGAGAAAAGGCGTAGGGGTGTCGCCTGAATTGAATATCTCGTCGGAGGAGGAAGAGATCACCCGGATATCTCAGCGCAACCCGCAGATATCCGTCAATGCCGGGGTGGGAGTCTCTTTCCCGGTCTATCAGGATGTAAAACTATACGGCAAGATAGGAGGCGCTTATTACTTCGATGCAAACAACGAATATAAAACCATCTATTCCGACAGCAAGATCGTGATGGATCTGAGTGTGGGGCTGAGGTATGAATTTAAATAATCACATAATAAAAATGAACATGAACAGAACAATCTTATTGTGGGGAATGATCGGCATGACCCTGTTGCTGACCTCTTGTCTGGAAGAAGGAAGCCGGAATTACGACGAAACGTCTGT
>NZ_DCEN01000025.1:34848-95316 GCF_002316955.1 Proteiniphilum sp. UBA1028 | reverse complement strand
TGAGCTACTTCCGCAACAAACCCATTTTTTGCGAGTGCAAATGTAAAGATGTTTCTCCGCTTTTCAAAGCATTTTGGCCAAATTTTACAAATTGACGGGCAATTTCCTTAGTTGATTGCATAAAGCAGATCTGGAGAAGGGTCAGTTGGTTATACGATAAACCCCATTTTGCCTCATCACGCGATAACTTTGTAACGCTTCGGTGGCCGGTCCTCTCTCCGGCGCACCAAAGCCGGACATAATATCACCGAACGTATTGCCATACATTGTAACGAACACAGATCCACACTCGGGACATTTTGCTTTTCCGTCATCACGCGGTTCTACTCTTATATGTTTGTCGTCTTCATAGGGACAACAAAGATCATAAGCATAAATGCCATTGCCGGTGGCATCGGTTACCACCAACAAGCCGGCATAGCCAAAACGGTCGGAATCCACACGCCGGTCTTTCTCTGTAAAGATTTTATATGACAGCGCATTGTTCAAAATATGATCATAACTGCGTAAGTCAATGGTAAAATTGACAGGCGCAAAGGGAATAGTGAATTCGTCCGTTTCATCAGTGCAACCCGTGAAACAAAACAATCCTGCGAGCATGATCACCAGGCAACAGATCAACCGAAAATGCATGTATGCAGCATTCCGACTCTTAACAATATGGTAATGATTACAGTGTAGCACCGTCGAGAATCGCATCTATCTGGTTTAATTCTTCTTCAGTGAAAGCAAGGTTTTCCAGCGCTTTCAAATTATCGTTCAGCTGTTCTATATTGCGTGCGCCCACAATAAGGGAAGTAACCCTCTCGTCTCTTAATGCCCAAGCCAGTGCCATCCCAGCCATTGTCTGGCTCCGTTGTCCGGCGATCTTATTAAGCATCTTCACCTTCTCCACCAGTTCACCGGTAACCTGTTCCTGTCGAAGGAATCCGGCAGGATCTGCTGCACGGGAATATGCAGGAATGCCGTTGAGGTATTTATCGGTAAGCACTCCCTGCGCCAACGGAGAAAATGCGATGAAGCCCGATCCGTATTCTGCAGTGATATTCAGAATCTCTTCTTCTGGCTTGCGGTTGAACATGCTATACTTATCCTGAAAGATAAGACAGGGCACATCCCGTTCTTTCAGATAGTTCATTGCTTTGCGGGCCTGGAGAGGCGGGTATTTTGAAATCCCCACGTAGAGCGCCTTGCCTTGACGGACGATATCCACCAAAGCCTGCATGGTCTCTTCCACCGGTGTAGCGGGGTCATATCGGTGGGAATAAAAAATATCGAAATACTCCAATCCGGTGCGTTGCAGGCTCTGGTTGATGCTCGCCATAATGTTTTTCCTCGATGAGCCATCGCCGTAGGGACCATCCCACATGAGATGCCCCGCTTTGGACGAAATAATCATCTCGTCACGATGGAAAGCGAGGTCCTTTCTGAGAATTTTGCCGAAATTCATCTCTGCCGATCCGGGAGGAGGCCCGTAATTGTTCGCCAGGTCAAAATGGGTAACTCCCTTTGCGAAAGCCTGTAGAATCATTGCACGTGATGTTTCATAGTCCGCGGCATGTCCGAAATTATGCCATAGTCCAAGGGATATTTTGGGCAATTGTAATCCGCTGTTGCCACAATAAGCATAGTCCATAGCGTCTAAATAAAAGATAAAAAAATTACTGCAATCTCTTCTCAATATCCTGGTCGGAAATCATACTTATTACACGTTGTCCATCGGGTGTATACGTGGGCGTTTTTGATGCAAAAAGCTGACTTACAATAAGAAGCATCTCTTCCGATGTCAATATTCTTCCATAGGGAATAGCTGTCATACAGGCAAAAGAAAGTGCCATCGACTCCTGTATCTCTGCCTTAACGTCGCTTCCCGTTTCCATGCTTTTTCCGATAATTGTCCGGATAAGAAGTGCCGCATCCAAATTTTCAATTTCGGACGGCACACCCTGCACAGCAAAACTGTGATTACCCAAGTGGCTCAACTCAAAGCCCAAAGCTTCCAAATCATCCTTGAGGGATGGCAATGAGGCAGCTTCGGCTGCCGACAATTCGAGTACTTCCGGAAATAACACACGTTGCGTCACCCCTTTCCTGTGCCTTATTTGCTCCATGTACCTATCGAAAAGTATACGCACATGTGCTTTGTGCTGATCAATGATCATCAGCCCCGATTTCACGGAAGTGAGAATATATTTTTGTTTATACTGATAATGTTCAGGATAAAGTTCCGTCTCCGGGTGATCAGAATTTGTTCCGGGACTTTTAAAAAGATTTCCCTGTACATGGATTTCCACTTCGGGTTTCAGTTCCTTTTCCTTCTCAAAACCTTGGTACAATTGTTCCCATCCAAATGCGGGGGGGGAAAAAGATTTACTTTCCGGACGTGGGTTGTGAAAAGGATTATAACCTGAGTTCACATTCACCCTCGGCATGGGTGCACTACGCGAAGGATCATAAATAGGAATCTCCGGTGCATCGTCGGTATCAAAGTCAATGCTGGGAATAGCATTGAATTTACCCAGGGACTCCTTTACCGTAACCATGAGAATCTGCCAGAGGGCCTGTTCATTTTCAAACTTTACCTCTGTTTTTGTGGGATGGATATTGACATCGATCGTATCGGGGTCCACCTGAAGATAAATGTAATAGCCCGGCTTTTCGTTCGCGGCAATCAACGGCTCAAAAGCCGTCATCACCGCCCTGTGAAAGTAAGGGTGACGGATATAGCGGTTGTTTACGAAAAAAAATTGGCTAGCTCTCCCTTTCCGGGCAAATTCAGGGCGGGCTACGTATCCGTGAATTTTACCGAGCGTGGTCTCTTCATTTATCTCAATCAACTGCTGGCTGACACTCTTCCCCTCCAGCTGCACGATACGTTGCCGCAAGCCCGCTTTAGGCAGATGTAGCGTTTCAAGATCATTCTCGACGAGGGTAAACTCAATATCAGGATTCACCAACGCAATACGTTCAATTTCAGAAAATATATTACGACGTTCTGTCTCGTTCGATTTCAAAAATTTCCGACGTGCAGGGACATTGAAAAAGATGTTCTTCACAGAGACTGATGTTCCCTCAGCACAGGAAATGAGCTCCTGCTTTTCCAGCCTCGAACCGTTTATTACCACCAGTGTACCTAATTCATCTTCTTCGCGGCGGCTCTTTACCTCAATCTGCGATATTGCAGCAATGGAAGGGAGCGCCTCACCACGGAATCCCATCGTGGTAAGCGAAAATAGGTCATCTGCATTTTTTATTTTTGATGTTGCATGACGTTCAAAAGCCATCCGTACGTCGGTACCCGACATGCCCTTTCCGTCATCAATCACCTGAATGAGCGTACGTCCTGCATCTTTAATGTATATCCGGATATGCGATGCTCCGGCATCGAGCGAATTTTCCACCAACTCCTTCACTACCGATGCAGGTCGTTGAATTACCTCACCCGCAGCAATCTGGTTAGCGATGGAGTCTGGAAGAAGATGTATGATGTCTGGCATAAAATGAATGTCTGATTCCTATCCCAATAACCAGAACAAGAAAATTGCAAAAAGAATGATTAGTATAATTATAAGTAACCCGTTATTGGAAAAAAAAGTACCCTGACCCGAAGCTTCCCGCACCTTCCTTTTTTTCAGATGACGGGTTTGCGAGATAAATTCAGCCTTGAAATCTTTCCGCTCCGCAACTTTTTTTTCGGATACGGCCGGCTGTATACCCATTTCTTTTTTTATCTCTTCGATCCGGTTTTGCAGTTTCTCCTTACGTGCATCTTCCTCCGGATCATGAAGGATAGGCGTATAATTAAATTTACGCGGCTTTCTGTTATTATAGAAAAAAAAAGTGCCCATAAGTGAAAAGTATTTTAGTTGTTACAAACATAGGGAATCCCGTGACGATTTACAAGCCCGGTATTCTTACAACGTAATGTCCTCTCTCTCGAAACGCCGTTGACGTTGTTCCACTGCTTCCGAACTGCGTCGTTGATTGCTGCGGAAAATATCACTGGGTCCCGCCGGACGTAAATAATCGAGCCAAACGAAGCCTTTCAGGCGTGAATCCTCCGGTTTCAGCTGAGGCAAAGGGGTTGTTACAGCAGTGGTGGACGACCACAGCTTCAACCGTTTGATCTGTTCGTTTTCAATATCCATGGAAAGATAAGCACTCTCCGTTTTGTTTAAACCAATGATGGTACTGTCTTTCTCTACCAGATAATAGAGAGACTCAGCATTGCCTTCCACCAGCACATGATAAAGATCACCATCACGAAAGAAAGCTGTCATATCCCTCCCGCTCAACTGATTATATTGCTGTTGTTTTCCTCTGTCCTGAATGGCCAGCGCATAATCCTTCACAACTGCTTTTTCTATGGTGGAGTCGTTCAAAAAAACATTTATCTGATTTCCCGAAATCTGGTTGTTTTTGTTCCAGACCACCGGATCGCCAATCATATACACCATGGAATCACGCGAAGAGTAATGCAATGAGTCGCATATTCCCTGTAGATCGGTACGAAAAAAACGCACCTGATAGTAGGCTTTGATATCACGGTGCACAGAATCGGTGATCATCACCAACGTGTCTCCATGCACGTACAGGCTCTCCTCCTGCGAGTAGTCGATGGCGAAAGCCGAATCGGTGGCCAGTCCGTATTCAGTTTTTTCGTTATAAAATCCATAGTTCCCCTGGAGAATGGCCTTTCTCTTTTTGTCCTCAAGGAACATGTTGCCAAAGACCTCCCCCTCCCCGGTCTGACGGTTATAGAGAATAGTATCGCCTATGAGGACTTTGGTCCCGTCGTTGCTGTAAACTTCCGAACGGTCCAGCAGTCGCGATTCTTCGGTCACCGTGTTATACCATCCGTTACTGGTGTACACGTAACCGCTATCTGACACAATGCGAGAAGGCCCCAGGATGTCGGCGTATTTCGTTTCAGTATTGTATTTCAACGTATCTGCATAGATGATATAATCCTCGTTTACCAGTTTTACGCTGTCGCTGAACAATGCCTGTTTGGTATCGGGACTATACTGTCCCCAAAACGATGTCAGTTCATTTTCTTCGTCTACCAGCATCCCTCCCTCAAAATAATAACCGAGATTCATCATCCTGTCGTAATCGAGGCTATCGGTAAAAAGTGTAGCTGTACGGTCTTCCATCCGGATATTATTCCGAAGTTGTGCCAGACGGGTGTTGCCGTCATAATGAAGATAGTCTCCATATACAAAGATGGTATCTCCCTGTTCCATGCGCACGTTACTGAATGCCTCGAATGAGTTGGTCTGCTGATAGAGATAGGCACTGTCGCAATACATAAAGGCACCTTCGTGAAAAAACGTAACGTTGCCAGTCAGAATTTCGGCATCAAAGCCGCTTCGTTTACTCCACAAGTCGGCCTGCCTCAACTCGATGATGCGGGTATCAGGCTCTGTTGATGGAGGTTCTGAAGGAGGTTGCAGCGCCTGTGTTGCAGCTAATAAAACAAAAAGGATTATTTTAGCCATCCCTTATATTTGAGTTCACACCCCTGCCATGCAGGGTCTATACGGACATATGTTTTGCCGATTTTCTCCTGAAGCCACTCATCCACCAGCTTCTGCTGTCTGGCGTTTTCCGCCATTTGTTTAACAATCTGGTAGTCGTTGTTGATATTGGCCTTATGCCCTTCATTACGTGCGGAGATCTTCACCATCGCCGCCACCTGTCGTCCTTTCTCGTTGAGCATGATAAACGGTTCAGAGACCTCACCCTCTTTCATTTCGCCCGCAACTTTTGCGATGTCCTGATTCAGTTCGTTCAGGGCAAAACGCGGGGTTCCGCCATTGGGTCCCCGGCTATTGTTCACCATGATTCCCTTGTTGTTGCGCGTGTCTTTATCAGCCGAAAGGAAGGTAGCAGCCTCATCGAACGTGATCTTTTTCTGTAAGACTCCGCTGCGAATAGAATCAAGCCTCACCAGTGCTGTGTCGAGTGACTCCTGTGGAACTTTGGGTTTCAGCAGAATATGCCGGAAATTACCCATATCTCCCCTACGCTCTACCAGCTGGATGATGTGAAATCCATATTCCGTTTCAACAACATTCGACACCTTTTTCGGATCGTTCAGGGAAAAGGCAACATTGGCAAACTCGGGAACCAACTGCGAACGGGTCATAAATCCCATTTCACCTCCTTTAATCGCAGAGGGATCCTCGGAATGCAGCAGCGCCAGAGTAGAGAACTCCCTTTCTCCGTTGTTTATCTGATTCGTGTATTCACGCAATCGCTCTTTCACCTTGTCAATTTCTTCAAGAGGGACTTTCGGTTCCACCGTGATGATCTGCACTTCCAACGTTGTAGGGATGAAAGGCAAGCTGTCCTGTGGAAGGCTGTTGTAATATTTCCTTATCTCCGAAGGGGTCAGTTGTACACTTCCGAAGTGTTTCTGCTGCACGCCCTCCACGAGTTGCTGTTCGCGTATTTGTTCACGCAGGTCTTCCCTGATGCCGGCAATGCTTTTTCCATAATATTCTTCGAGCCGCTCCACAGAACCCGTGGAAGCGATATATTCATTGACCAGATACTCGAGTGTACGATTCACATTGGACTCCTGCACTTCAATACTGTCCAGTTTGGCCTGATCCAGAAAGAGCTTCCGGATGGCCAGCTGCTCAGGAATAAAACAATAGGGATCCCCCTCAATGCGCTGATTCTGCATCAGGATCTCCTTACGGTATTCTTCCACCTCCGATTTCAGGATGGCTTCGTCGCCCACAACCCAGACAATCTCATCGATTATATTATTTTGTGCCACAAGAAAATGTGTGGCAGACAACAAAATCAAAAAGAACAATATTTTCAAGGAATACTTCATATTAATTGATTTACCGATTTAGCCGTATGGAGACTCAGTCGTTTCGTTACAGAATCCACCGCCTCTTTTTTAATTTAACATCCGTGCTCGTTTAACAAGTTAATTCACCTAGTATAATTGATGTAAAAGTAATGATAATCCCCTTAGCAGCCAAACGACTTGATGGTTAAAAGTAGTTATAAGCGCAGAGACACCACTTGTGGTGTCTCTGCTAAATGTTTCCGCTGTGGGCAGTTATCCTTCAATGGCTGCCTGTGCGGCTGCCAGGCGTGCAATGGGTACGCGGAAAGGAGAACAGGAAACGTAGTTCAGACCCACGGTATGGCAAAACTTCACCGATGTAGGTTCACCGCCATGCTCTCCGCAGATGCCGCATTTCAGGGTAGGCTTCACTTCGCGGCCCTTCTGTACAGCCATGCGTACAAGCTGCCCCACTCCGTTCTGGTCAAGGACTGCAAAAGGATCCTGTTTCAGGATTCCCTTATCGAGGTACATTGGTAGAAACTTGGCCACATCGTCACGACTATAGCCGAAGGTCATCTGAGTCAGGTCGTTCGTGCCAAAAGAAAAGAAATCGGCCTCCTTGGCGATCTTGTGTGCCGTAAGAGCAGCACGCGGAATTTCGATCATTGTACCGATCTTGTATTCCACCGAATCACTCTTTTCCGCAAACACCTTCTGGATAGTATTCTCGATGATCTCTTTCTGTGCCATGAACTCATAAACGATTCCGGTGAGGGGAACCATGATCTCCGGGATAACCTGGAGGCCCTCTTCTTTCAGCTCGATAGCGGCTTCTATGATAGCGCGAGTCTGCATTTCGGTAATCTCAGGGTAAAGGTTGCCGAGACGACAGCCACGTAACCCAAGCATCGGATTGGATTCCATAAGCCCCTCCACACGTTCGTGAATATCTTTGTAGGAGATGCCCATCACTCTTGCCATCTCCATCTGTCCTTTTTCATCGTGAGGAACAAACTCGTGCAACGGAGGATCGAGCAGACGAATGGTCACGGCATACCCATCCATTGCCCTGAAGATACCCAGGAAATCCTTTTTCTGTAACGGCAGCAACTTCTCTAATGCCTTGCGACGTCCGCTTTCATCCTTGGCTAGAATCATTTCACGCATGGGGACAATCTTGTCTTCTTCAAAAAACATATGCTCAGTGCGGCACAATCCAATACCTTTCGCTCCAAAGCTACGTGCCACCAGGGCGTCGTGTGGTGTATCAGCATTGGTCCTCACATCCATCCGTGCATATTTTTCGGCCAGAGTCATCAATTCACTGAAATCCGCATCGAGCTCAGCATCCTGGGTTTGTATTTTCCCCTCATACACATTTCCGGTCGAGCCATCCAGCGAGATCCATTCTCCCTCATTCAACTCCTTACCATTGATGATCATGGTGCGTGCTTTGTAATCAATAATCAGGTTGTTGGCAGCCGACACACAGCACTTGCCCATACCGCGTGCAACCACGGCAGCATGAGAGGTCATCCCCCCTCGTGCAGTAAGGATGCCCTGTGCACTGGCCATGCCACGTAGGTCCTCGGGAGAAGTTTCAATGCGACAGAGAATGACTTTCTTTCCATCCTTATGCCACTGCTCTGCTTCATCGGCATGAAATACCACCTGGCCGGCAGCAGCTCCCGGAGATGCGGGTAACCCATGGGTAATTGGCTTTGCACTGGCTAATGCTTTCTTGTCGAAAACAGGATGCAGCAACTCATCGAGCTTCTCCGGATCGCACCGCTTCAGAGTTGTTTTTTCATCGATGTATCCCTGGTGAAGCATATCAATGGCAATTTTCACCATGGCAGCGCCGGTACGTTTGCCACTCCGTGTTTGCAGCAGCCAGAGCTTGCCGTCCTGTATGGTAAACTCCAGATCCTGCATATCTTTGAAATAATCTTCCAGCTTTTGCTGCACTTCAATAAGTTCTTTTGCACATTCGGGAAGTACCTCTTCAAGAGAAGGATATCTGGATATGCGCTCCTCCTCTGATACACCCTGCATTTTGGCCCAACGACGGGAGCCTTCAAGGGTGATTTGCTGAGGTGTACGCACACCGGCAACCACGTCCTCCCCCTGTGCATCAATAAGATACTCGCCGTTAAAGAGATCCTCCCCGGTAGCAGCATCTCGGGTAAAGGCCACTCCGGTTCCGGAACTCTTACCCATGTTTCCATACACCATGGCCTGCACATTCACAGCAGTACCCCACTCCTCGGGGAAGTTGTTCATCTTACGGTAGAGGATGGCACGGTCGTTCATCCAGCTGTCAAATACCGCACATACAGCACCCCAAAGCTGATCCCAGGGATTTACCGGAAAGTCGTTTCCGGTCTTATTCTTCACTGCCTCCTTGAATCGCATGACCAATTCTTTCAGATCGTCCGTTGTGAGATCTGTATCCAGCTCAATCCCTTTTGATTTCTTCATTTCATCCATGATTTCCTCAAAAGGATCGATATCTTCCTTGCTTTGTGGCTTCAATCCCAATACCACGTCCCCGTACATCTGTACAAAGCGGCGATAGGAATCCCATGCAAAACGTTCGTTGCCGGTTTTTTTCGCAATTCCCTCCACGGCATCGTCGTTCAGGCCAAGGTTTAATACTGTGTCCATCATGCCCGGCATAGAAACACGTGCTCCGGAACGTACAGATACCAGACAAGGATTGTTTTTATCTCCAAACTTTGTTCCGGTAAGCTCTTCTATATGCAAAACAGCCTCTTTCACTTCCTCTTTCAGAACGCCGATTACATATTCTTTGCCCAACTCGTTGTATTCGGTACAGACCTCCGTGGTAATCGTGAAGCCGGGGGGAACGGGGACGCCGATCAGGTTCATTTCAGCCAGGTTTGCACCTTTACCGCCAAGCAGGTTTTTCATATCTGCGCGGCCTTCGGCTGCGCCGTTTCCAAAGGTATACACTCTCTTCTTTTCCATCTGATATTGTGTAATGATAAATTAAAAGTTAAGATCGACTTGCAGAAAACTCGTTGTACACAGCAAATGTAGTAAATTATCCTAAAATAAGCTGTCCATTGTAAATAGCTTTTTCCTATAAAGAATCGCTGTCAGCCATTTTGATTCGCTTTTTGGTTAAAACGGGGCTCTCGCTGCTGTTGGCCTCTGCTTCGGGCATTTCTACCGAAGCCTGCGGAAGTGGCTTGCTTCCGAGAAATATGTCATACAATTTTATCTGTGAGACGACACGGGTTGTATCCTGCAAATGTACAAAACCCCAAATTTGAGAAAGTGTATCGTTTTCAATAAATTTAGATGCAGGCAGGCTATAGGTTCTGTTTTCGGTAATATTGACCCACTGATAAAGTGTGGTATCGGCATATTGCAAAGTCAGCAACGAGGAAAAACGGGGATGGTACGAAGACGGTAAGCCAATCACGCTGAATGTGAAAGAAAAATGATCGTCCGGAATCTTTTCGTTTATTTCAATTGAATCCAGTCGAAAACGGAGCCCGCTTCTTGCCGAAGGCATGCAAAAAGCAAATGTGCGCGGAATATAGGAAGGTGAGTTGAGAAAAGGATCTGTCCACTGCAGGGCATTCTGCTGTGACAACTGCGCATCAACGTTACTGCGGGCTCGTTGCAGCCGTGCCCTCACGGAATCATTCATCTTCAGATATAAATCGATTCTGTCGGAGTACCACGACAACGATGTGTCCCACTGGGCCTGTGTAATACGGTGTTCCTTAAACACCTCATTGATATAAGCCTCTTTCTTTTCGGGTGTATTGAAATGCTGATAGTCGTTTTCAATGGTTGCCTCAGCAACGTACACATCATACAACACACGTTCCATCTGTTTCCTGTTCAACACTTCCTTCGGACGGTTCTGACAGGAAGAGATTAATACGCCCATCACAATGAAAAAGAAAAAATATGAAGCAAGTTTAAATTTCACTTTCCTTCTCCTGTTTTTCTTTGTCGAGTTTTTCCCGTTCCGTTTTTGACAGCAACGAATAGGATAATGTTTTTCTGTAAAAAAGCAAAATCAGGATAACACCCACGGTGATCGCTGAGTCGGCAATATTAAAAATAAAGCGAAAGAAGAGAAACTCCTGCCCTCCCACCACTGGCATCCAATCGGGCCAAGTACCGCTGAAAAGCGGAAAGTAGAGCATATCAACCACCTTTCCGTGAAGAAGAGACGAATAACCCTCCCCCCAAGACACCAGGGAAGCCACATGCCCCGGGTAACTGGCTTCAAATAGTACACCGTAGAAGATGCTATCGATGATGTTCCCCGAAGCACCTGCCAGTACGAGCGTGACACACACGATAAAACCCGTTTTGTAATTGTCTTTTACCAGCCTCCTGATATAAAAGACGATCAGTACTACGGCGATAATACGGAAAAGAGACAGAAAGAGTTTTCCTCCCGCTTCAATACCGAAAGCCATTCCGTTATTTTCAACGAAATAAATTCTGAACCAGTCGGTAACAGCGATGACATCGTACAACTCCATATGTGTTTTCACCCATATTTTTGAGAGTTGATCGACCAGAAGGACCAAAAAAACTACAATTGCGGCCAACCAGGCTTTATGTGAACACTTTTTCATCCTCGGCCGTTACTTTTTCTTGGCAGATTTAGCCTCAATGCTCAGGGTGGCATGCGGTACGGCACGCAGACGCTCCTTGGGAATCAGCTTGCCTGTTTCCCGACAAATACCGTAGGTACCGTTTTCAATTCGAACCAATGCAGCCTGCAAATTTTGGATGAACTTCATCTGACGTTGCGCCAGCCTTCCTGCTTCCTCCTTGGAGAGAGTGGACGCACCCTCCTCTAATACCTTATAGGTTGGAGATGTGTCGATGGTATCGTTGCCGTCTGTATTGGTGACGGCGGCACGATAATTTTCATACTCCTGACGGGCCACCCGTAATTTTTCGTTGATAATAGCCCGGAACTCATCCAGTTCCTCGTCTGAATATCTTGTTTTTTCGCTCATAATGATATATATGTTTATTGGCTGTGTCCCCTACTGGAATCAGAGTTTATGTACAACAACCGGCATTATAAAATGTTCTCTGTCACATATCCTCACAAAGATACACATAAAAAACAAATAATTTTCAACAGTTTTTATGGATACTGATAGTCAACAACTGATCGTGAATCTCTATCTGATCTTCAAGCTGCTCCTGCACGAAGGTGATCTCATCGGCCAGCACCTGGTTCCTGATGTAATCACTATTGGACACGATAGCTTCGTCAAAAGCAGGGTGTGAGGAAACACGGATGATGATGCGGTCAGTGATTTCGAAATCCTTTGCTTTGCGAAGATTTTGAATTCTGTTAACCAACTCGCGGGCAATCCCTTCTTTCTCAAGATCTGCCGTAAGCGTGATATCGAGCGCCACAGTCAGTCGTCCTTCATTGCCAACCAGCCATCCGGGAATATCTTCCGAAATAATCTCCACATCATTGGTTGTGATTACCGCCTCCTGTCCACCGACCATCAGCCGTACTGAACCATTTTTCTCCAGTTCGTTGATCTGAAGCTTGTCCATCTCCTGGATACACTGTGCCAGTTGTTTCATGATTTTCCCGTAACGGGGACCCAATTTTTTAAAATCGGGCTTCACCCGTTTTACCAGCATCTCACTGGCCGAATCCACGAAATGCAGTTCTTTCACATTCACCTCGCTGAGGATAAGAGCCTCAACAGAGGCTATATTTTGTTTCTGCTCATCATCCACCACCGGGATCATGATCCTGGAAAGAGGCTGGCGTACTTTGATATTTACCTTACGGCGTAATGCCAGAACAATTGATGAGGCCGTTTGTGCCAAATACATCTGCTCCTCCAAAGGCCGGTCGATAAGGCTATCGTCCACTTCAGGGAAATTGGCCAGGTGCACCGACTCAAGCTGCTCGCTTTTTGTAGTGGAGATCAGGTCGAGATACAATTTGTCAGCGTAGAAAGGTGCGATGGGTGCCATAAGCTTCGCCACCGTCACCAGACACTGGTACAAGGTTTGGTATGCCGACAGCTTATCGTCGGTCATCTCTCCACCCCAAAAACGTTTGCGGTTCAGGCGAACGTACCAGTTACTGAGATTGTCGTTCACAAAGTCGGCAATAGCACGCCCCGCTTTGGTGGGTTCGTAGCTGTCATATCCCTGGTCGACCTCCTTCACGAGTGAGTTCAGCAACGAAATGATCCAGCGGTCTATCTCGGGTCGTTTTTCGATCGGAATCTGAGGATACTGATCGCAGTAGTCGTCCACGTTAGCATACAACACAAAAAAGGAATAGGTGTTATAGAGCGTGCCGAAGAATTTTCTGCGAGACTCCTCCACGCCGTCAACATCGAATTTGAGGTTATCCCAGGGTGCCGCGTTGGTAATCATATACCACCGGAGGGGGTCGGAACCATGCTGTTCGATGGCTTCAAACGGATCAACGGCATTTCCAAGGCGCTTGGACATTTTGTTGCCGTTCTTATCGAGCACCAGGCCGTTGGAGACTACGTTCCTGAACGCCACACTCCCCTTGACCATGGAAGCAATGGCATGCAGGGTATAAAACCAGCCACGGGTCTGATCCACCCCTTCGGCAATAAAATCAGCAGGAAACTCTTTCTGAAAATCAGATTCCGAGATATGAGGATAGAAGACCTGCGCAAAAGGCATCGCACCACTGTCGAACCAGACATCAATCAGATCAGGCTCGCGTTTCATAGGCTTACCGCTGTCCGAGACCAACACAATATTGTCCACATAGGGTCGGTGCAGGTCAATCTGGTCATACTCCAACTCTCTGTACTCCTTCAGGTTCAACCCCTTCCACGGAAGCTCGTCCATCACACCGGCATCCAGTGCCTTCTGCATCTCCTTGTAAAGTTCCCTCACGGAACCAATACATTTCTCCTCCTTGCCATCTTCGGTTCTCCAGATAGGCAGCGGTGTACCCCAATAGCGACTGCGGCTCAGGTTCCAGTCCTGAAGATTTTCGAGCCATTTACCAAAGCGGCCTGTACCGGTAGACTGGGGTTTCCAGTTGATGGTATCATTGAGCTCGATCATCTTGTCGCGACAGGCAGTGGTGCGGACAAACCAGCTATCGAGCGGATAGTACAATACAGGCTTATCGGTCCGCCAGCAATGAGGATATGTATGCACTTGTTTTTCAATGCGAAAGGCGCGATTCTGCTGTTTCAGCATCACCGACAGATCCACATCGAGCGTGGCATCCTCTTCGTTGAGTGAATCGTCGTATGCATTTTTCACATAACGCCCTGCATATTCCTTGTAGCGATCTGCATTCATATTGTTCTGTACAAAATGCGGATCCAGATCTTCGAGCCGGAAAAATTTACCCGTAAGATCGACCATCGGACGTGGATTCCCCTCCTTATCGGTAAGCAACAATCCCGGTACACCGTTCTCCTTCCCCACCTTCATATCGTCTGCACCAAAAGTTGGCGCAATATGCACAATGCCTGTACCATCTTCCGTAGTCACAAAATCTCCCGTAACCACTTTAAACGCATTGTCTGACGCTTTCACCCAGGGAATGAGCTGTTCGTAACCTATGCCGGCAAGTTCAGAGCCCTTCCATACTTTGTCAAGCACCCGGAACGGAACATTTTTATCTCCTGGTTTGTAGTCATCCAGTGACCATTCGCTGTTCTTTTCGGGAAAATATACATCTAGCAGACTTTTGGCAAGTACTGCCGTCATGGGCTTCCCGGTATATTGGTTATAGGTCTGCACTGCTACGTAGTCAATATTCTTGCCCACAGCAAGCAATACATTCGAAGGCAACGTCCAGGGTGTGGTTGTCCACGCAAGAAAAAAGGGATCGCCGAATGCTTTCCACTCGGGCAGCGGGTTTCTTACCAGGAACTGCGCCGTACAGGTAGTATCCTTTACATCACGGTAGCACCCGGGCTGATTCAGCTCGTGGGTGCTTAATCCAGTTCCTGCAGCGGGTGAATAGGGTTGTATGGAGTATCCTTTATAGAGATAGTCATTGTTATACAACTCTTTGAGCAGATACCAGAGTGTTTCGATGTAACGGTTGTCGTAGGTAATGTACGGATCGCTCATATCTACCCAATAGCCCATCTTTCGGGTGAGTTCCTCCCATTCACGGGTATATTTCATCACTTCCGTACGGCAAGCTGCATTATACTCCTCCACCGATATCTTTTTCCCGATATCTTCCTTGGTAATTCCCATTGATTTTTCCACACCGAGCTCCACAGGCAGCCCGTGGGTATCCCAACCGGCTTTGCGGTTTACCAGAAAACCTTTCATCGTCTTGTAACGACAGAAAATGTCTTTAATGGATCGTGCAATCACATGGTGAATCCCCGGCATACCGTTTGCAGAGGGGGGACCTTCATAAAACACAAACCGTGGATGTCCTTCGCGCATTTCCAGGCTTTTCCTGAAAATCCCCTTTTCATCCCACACTTTCAACATCTCTTTGTTTACTTCCGAAAGATTCAATTGATTGTACTCCGGGAACTTTTTACTCATTATCAATGAAATTTATACCATACAAAATTTAAGATGCAAAGGTAGTAATAAATTGAGAAATGACAATCGACATAAAAACCAACTTCGTTTGTCTGTCCCAATAAAAAAAGTACTTCCGGCTTTGAAAACGGCTTTTTTTGGTCTGGACCGAACACAACGATAACACGAAAAAATGATGAGAAGCACTACTAACTATAAGCAGTAACCCATTGCCAAAAAAAACCCGGTTCGAAAAACGAATCGGGTTTTTAATTATTTAGCCTATGCGGTCAGGACAACCTCCCCAAAGCAACTTTTATGCGTGCAACAGCTTTTTGGATATTTTCGTCGGATGTTGCATACGACAAGCGGATGCAGCCCGGCGCACCAAAAGCATCGCCACCCACACACGCCACGTGCGCCTCTTCCAGCAGGTACATAGCCACATCGGTAGCACTGTTTAAAGTTTTTCCATTGTACGATTTTCCGAGATAGCTCTTGCACTCAGGAAAGATGTAAAAGGCACCCATCGGGTTGTTTACATTCAATCCCGGAATTTCGCCCAACAGCGACACAATGAGGTTTCTTCGTCTTTCAAAAGCTACTTTCATCTCGCTCACGCAGGACTGATCACCCGTATAGGCAGCTACAGCTGCTTTCTGAGAGATGGAGGAAGGGCCTGAAGTGTATTGTCCCTGCAGCATGCTGCATGCAGACGCAATCCACTGAGGAGCAGCAATCCAGCCGATACGCCATCCGGTCATGGCATACCCTTTCGAGACGCCGTTTACCACGATCACACGGTCGCGAATAGTGTCAAATTGAGCGATGGACTCGTGTTGTCCGATATAGTTGATATGTTCGTAAATCTCGTCCGCAATCACATAGATACCGGAATGCTTCTCCAGCACCGCTGCCATCGCCTTCAGCTCCTCTTTCGTATAAACACTTCCTGTTGGATTTGAAGGGGAACAGAGAATTAAAACCTTGGTTTTGGGGGTGATTGCCTCTTCCAGCTGTTGCGGCGTGATCTTAAAATCCTGATCGATCCCTGCATGGACAAAAACGGACCTTCCATCGGCCAGCTTCACCATTTCGGGGTAACTCACCCAGTAGGGAGCCGGGATAATCACCTCTTCGCCCTTATCCACAATAGAAAGGATCACATTGCAAAGTGATTGTTTCGCTCCTCCGGAAACCACAATCTGTGCCGGAGTATACTCCAGTCCATTTTCTTTTTGCAGCTTTTCGCATATTGCTTTCTTCAGATCAGGAAACCCTGCGACCGGAGAGTAGAATGAAAAATTATCGTCGATCGCTTTTTTTGCAGCCTGTTTGATGTGATCGGGCGTGGTAAAATCAGGTTCCCCAACACTCAGGTTGATCACATCAATGCCCTGGGCTTTCAGTTCGTTGCTTTTCTGTGCCATCGCAAAGGTTTCCGACGGTGACAAAGCAGACAATCTGGCAGATAATAAATTCATCATAATTTTTGAATTAAATTAGTCTTTTTGTTAGATTATGGCACAAAGATAGACAAAAATCACATTTTAAAGCATGTCCTTCAGAATATTTGGCATAAATATCCGTAAATCTCTTTCAAAAACAAAAAAGCTACCCGGGAGGTAGCCTGAAATATATGTAGTGTAAATAAAAATCAAAAAAAAGCGTCTGTGATATCCATTCAATCACTCAGCTTCAAAACCATGCCTGATCACATTTGCCTCCCAGCATCAGCATACTTGCAGGCAGTTCCTGCTTTCTGCTCTTCGATAGTGGCAATGTTCCTCAGCTTGCATAACGCAAGCTTGCTCTTAACGTACGAAGCCTGTTCAACCTGTTTGTACGGTAAGAAACAGACCCGTTTGAGATGTTTTGTTCCAGATACTTGATCTGTCCCAAAATTTCTTCTTTGGTAAGGTTTCTGACTGTCATAATTTTTCCTTTCTGTTAAAAATTTATGATTCATCGGCAACCGTCTATTTAAGAAGCCATTCAGTATGTAATTGATAACCTAAAAATGATTTCAAATAACTCGCTTGCCATTTAAATCGATGCAAAGATACAATAAAAAAACATGTTATACAACATATTTTTCATTATTATTTTTGCCTCTATGTGATCGCTTTTGACAATTAACAAAAAAAGAAGCAGTATCTCACGTAGAAATCTCTTTTGGAACAGAATTTAGCCAATAAAAAAGACGCGACAAATCGCGTCCTGATGGCGGAAGCGACGAGATTCGAACTCGTGGTACAGTTACCCGTACGGCAGTTTAGCAAACTGCTGGTTTCAGCCACTCACCCACACTTCCTTATGATTTTTCACTAAAATCGGATGCAAATATACAAGTTTGTTTTTAACTTGTCAAAGAAAAAGCGATATTTTCAAACGAATCTTTCTACATTTGCGGTTGTTTTCATGTCTCACTATACAAAAGATGAAGAAAAATTACAACCCCTCACGGTGGATCATTGGAATCCTGCTGCTACTGATTATTTCGGCAGGAATCTATGCCTATAGCCTTATCTTTAAACCTTTTTCACTGTCGGAAACAGCATATATTTACATCGACAAGCAAAAGAACTACGAAGAGGTAGTTGAACAACTACGTGACAAAGCCGGACTTCCTTCCGAAAAAATATTTAACCTGCTGGCAGAACGGATGAACTATCCAAACAAGATAAAAACCGGCAGATATGCCATCACCAACGGCATGACCATGCCAGATGCAATACGCCTTTTGCGCTCAGGGAACCAAACGCCGGTAGATATCACCTTCAACAACATGCGTACCAGGGAGAATCTGGCGGGACGTATCTCTCAACAACTGATGATGGATAGCGTGACATTGCTGAACGCCCTCAACGACACCGTTACCCCCGGAATATACGGGTTCAACGAATTTACGTTTATCGCGATGTTCATTCCGAACACCTACGAAGTGTACTGGGACACCGGAATCAACAATCTGCTGGACCGGATGAAAAGTGAATACGATGCTTTCTGGAACGAAACACGCAGGAACAGAGCTGAAAAAATCGGACTCACACCGGTGGAGGTGTCCACTTTGGCTTCCATCGTGGAGGAAGAGGCGACCTATGCCGACGAGTATCCTGTCGTAGCAGGGCTTTATCTGAACAGAATCCGTAAAGGGATGCGCCTGGAAGCCGATCCTACCGTGAAGTTTGCCGTGGGGGATATTTCGTTGCGACGTATTCTCTACAAGCACCTTGAAGTGGAATCTCCCTATAACACATACAAAAATAGCGGCCTGCCCCCGGGTCCCATTCGCATACCATCCATCCGGGCCATCGAAGCCACCCTGTCTCCGGAAAAGCATAGTTACTTGTTTATGTGCGCGAAAGACGATCTTTCGGGCCGGCACAACTTTGCCGTTACACATGCTGAGCATGCACGTAATGCAGCACGCTATCAAAAAGCACTAAACGAGAAAGGCATCTATTAAAAAATTATTCCCTTTTGTTATTTCTTACTCTTGAGTCGCGCCAGTACCAATAATTTATCTTTGTGTATTTGCGCCACCAGTTCATCCAGAGCATCGAACTTCCGGTCGGGGCGGATAAAATCAATAAATTCCACTGTGAGCGACTGGTTGTACAAATCGGCATTGAAATCAAAAATGTTTACCTCGACACTGATTTCCGGATCATCGTGCAAAGTGGGGCGGGTACCGATGTAGAGCATCCCCTCATAGATAATATCTCTTATATGTACAAGCACGGCATAAACGCCAAGTTCCGGAACCACCTTGTATCGTTCCCAGGAGCGGATGTTTGCCGTAGGAAACCCAATGGTTCGCCCCACGCGGTATCCCTCCACAATCTTTCCGGAGAGTGTGTAGTTATAGGATAACAAGCTGTTTGCCTGCTGTATTTCGCCTTTTTTCAGCAACGTTCTAATTTTCGTTGAACTCACATTCTCACCATCCACCTGATACTCAGTAGCCTGCACCACCTTCATCTCCATTTCTTTACCATACCTTTCGTAGTCCGGGAAGCCCTCTTCGCGGTTGTGACCAAACCGATGATCATACCCGACAAAAAGAGTATGTACGCCAACCTGCTCCTTCAGCACTTCCTGCATAAACTCCCTTGCCGACAAGCGGGAGAGCTCCGGCGTAAACGGGAGACTGATACAATAGTCGATCTGGGTAGTGCCCAACTGGTCAAGTTTCTCTTCGTATCCGCACAACAGCGCCGGCTGATAATTTTTTTGCAATACTTTGCGCGGGTGCACAGGAAAGGTAATGATGGCCGACGGCAAGTTGAGTCGTTTTGCCTCTTCCTTTACCTGTTTAATAAGATGGCGGTGTCCGATATGTACCCCATCGAAAAAACCGACAGATGCCACAAATGGACCATCATGCACCTTATTATCATCCGATAGATCAATATGTTTCAAAATTCATCAATTGTTAAAAAGAGACTCAAAAAATGCCACTTTGTGCAATAAACGCCAAATTCTCCCTTTTGGTTTAAAATCCGCACGGGAATTATATAACAGAATTGTGCAAAGGTACACAGAATAAAGTAAATTTGAGAATACACAATCAAAGATGCCTGACTATCAGCAGTGCAAATTACAATAATTTCCTATCTTTGTGTTGGATCAAGTTTATTCCATAAAAAAGAAAGAGAACATGAAGTGTAATTTTTATTTGATGAGCACCATCGCTATGGCAACATTCGCAACAGCCTGTACCCCTGGGGCAAAACACAATCAACTCACAGAACAGGAAAAGGCAGACGGCTGGGAACTCCTTTTCGACGGGGCTACCCTTAACGGATGGCGCGATTACAATGGTGACACTCTTACTGTACCCTGGTTTGCCGAAGATGGCATGATACAGGCCAAAGGCGAAGGGGCCGATGAGCACGGCTACATCGCCACAGAAAAAGTGTACGAGAATTTCGAACTGGTGTGGGACTGGAAGATTGCCGATGGCGGCAATAGTGGCGTATTGTATCACGTGGTGGAAAATCCAAAATTCGCCGTTCCTTACATAACAGGACCTGAATACCAGCTGATCGACGAACTGAACTTTCCCGAACCGCTGGAAGATTGGCAAAAGACGGCAGCCGACTATGCCATGCACACCACCGATACTACCAAAACCATCATCAAACCTGCCGGAGAGTGGAACACTTCGAAAATAGTGTTCGACAACGGGCACGTGGAACACTGGCTCAACGGTGAAAAGGTGGTGGAATTTGAAGCATGGACCGAAGAGTGGTTTGCACGCAAGAACAGCGGCAAATGGGAAAATGCACCTGAGTACGGCTTGGCCCGCAAGGGAGTGATTTGTCTGCAGGATCATGGCTCGGCAGCCTGGTTCCGCAATATAAAGATCAAGGAGCTGCCCCGCAAAACAAAGGAAGTACCTTTATTCAACGGTATCGACCTGCAGGGCTGGGAAGTATACGGCACGGAAAAATGGTATGTGCAGGATGGAGTACTGGTTTGTGAAAGCGGACCCGATAAGCAGTACGGATATCTTGCTACCCGTGAATATTATGACGACTTCGACCTGAGCGTGGAATTCAAACAGGAAGCCGACGGCAATTCGGGTGTGTTCATCCGTTCCTTCGTAGAACCGGGCGCCATGGTGAACGGGTGGCAGGTAGAAGTAGCTCCCAGGGGCAACGATACAGGCGGTATTTACGAATCTTATGGCCGTGGGTGGCTTGCACAGATACCCGATGAAAAAGAGAACATTTTGAAAGAAAACGATTGGAATACCCTCCGCATCGTGGTAAAGGGAGACAATGTAAAGACCTACCTCAACGGGGTAGAGATGGTGGACCTGACCGACGAGAAGATCGGAAAAGCCCAGGGGCGAATTGCTCTGCAAATTCACGATGGCGGTGGCATCAGGGTTCTTTGGAGAAATCTGAATTTGGAAACCCTTTTGCAGTAATCCGTCTCCGGAAAAAAGATGCAGGTAGTTTCCGTATCCAGCACTCCCCTGCTTTTAGCCCTATCCACTTTGGATGGGGCTTGCTCTTTTCGTAGAGCTTAATTTTTGGCACTGTTTTTGTTCAACACCGTATAAAAGAAGGCAGGTTATTTTTTTTGCAGATCGTATTTAGAGAAAAAGAACCTATCTTTGCAACATTAACTCACTTAAAACAAAGAATGATAGAACAAAACGAGCTCTTACAAAGTATCATTGAAGGAATTCAGGAAAAAAAAGGAAAAAACATCTGCGCCATTCAACTGAAAGGAATATCGGGCGCCATCTGCGACTATTTTGTGATCTGCGAAGGCAACACCCCTACACAGGTATCGGCACTAGCCGATTCCATCGAAGAAATTGTGAAGAAAAACATCCACGAAGGCCCTCTCCGTGTGCACGGACAACAGCAGGCCGAATGGATCGGAATGGATTACGGAAATGTAATTGTACATATCTTCCTACCCGAACTGCGCACTTTCTACAACATTGATACCCTTTGGGAGGACGCTAAATCGGAGCTGATCCCTTCACTATAAAACTAATTCCCTGAAAAATTGTTACTAAATAATTAAATAGGATTTTCTTCCACAACGAAAGAGATCACTCCAAATAATCTTGTAAAAGAGACAGCAACAAATGAACAATACGAACAAGGACAGTAAACAGAACAAACAACCGACCTTACGCCCCAAAATAGGTGGAACAAACCCCAAGCGGCCATTCAACCCGTATTGGATTTATGCCGTAGCCCTTGCCATCTTGATGGGCATGTGGTTTTTCGGCCAGGACAGCACTGTGAAAGAGGTGAAATGGTCCGATTTTCAACAGTATGTACGCGAAAACAGAGTACAAAGCATCGTTATTTACAGCAACAAAGGGGTAGCAGACGCGGTTGTACGGGAGGAGTCGGTAAGTCACGTCTTCGGCGAAGATGCCAACAGGGCAGGAAGAATGCCGGTGATTCAGGTGGAGGGAGCCTCAGCCGAAGCAATCTCTGAATTTATCGATGCAGTAAAAACGGAGAAAAACTACGACATAGAAGTTCGCTTCGACACCACCTCAGAGATGTGGAGTGTTTTGCTCACGTTCGCACCGTTTATTCTGCTCATTGTGTTCTGGATATGGATGATGCGCAGGATGCAGGGTGGTGCAGGAGCTGGTAGCGGAGGTGTGTTCAGCGTCGGAAAATCGAAAGCACAACTGTTTGATAAAGATTCCAGCCAAAAGGTGACTTTCAAAGATGTGGCCGGTCTCTCAGAAGCAAAAGAGGAGGTACAGGAGATTGTGGAATTCCTGAAGAATCCCGGCAATTATACTAACCTGGGAGGAAAAATACCCAAGGGCGCTCTACTGGTAGGCCCTCCAGGAACAGGAAAGACATTGCTGGCAAAAGCAGTTGCCGGAGAAGCGAATGTTCCCTTCTTTTCCATATCGGGATCTGACTTCGTGGAAATGTTTGTCGGAGTAGGTGCTTCACGCGTACGGGACCTCTTCCGGCAGGCAAAAGAAAAAGCACCCTGCATCGTGTTTATCGATGAGATTGATGCCGTAGGGCGTGCACGTGGCAAAAACACAAACTTCGGCTCAAACGACGAACGGGAAAACACACTAAACCAACTACTTACAGAGATGGACGGCTTCGGGTCCAACAGCGGGGTTATCATCCTGGCTGCGACAAACCGGGCCGACGTATTGGATAAAGCGCTGATGCGCGCCGGACGCTTCGACAGGCAGATCTATGTGGAACTGCCCGACCTGAACGATCGCAAGGAGATATTCAAAGTACACCTGCGCCCTATCAAGATTGACGAATCCATCAACGTGGAGTTTCTTGCACGCCAGACACCGGGCTTTTCGGGTGCTGACATAGCCAACGTGTGCAACGAGGCAGCATTGATTGCGGCCCGCAAGAAGAAAAAATTTGTGCAAAAAGATGATTTCATGAATGCGGTAGACCGTATTGTGGGCGGACTGGAAAAGAAAAACAAGATCATCACCCAAAGCGAGAAAAAATCGATTGCCATTCACGAAGCCGGGCATGCCACACTAAGCTGGTTCCTTGAACATGCCAATCCTCTCGTCAAAGTAACCATTGTACCACGTGGCAAAGCACTGGGAGCTGCCTGGTATCTTCCCGAAGAGCGGCAAATCACCACCAAGGAGCAGATGCTCGATGAGATGTGTGCCCTGCTCGGTGGACGCGCTGCGGAAGAGTTATTTATCGGACACATTTCGTCGGGTGCGATGAACGATCTGGAAAGAGTTACAAAGCAGGCCTATGCCATGATCACCTACATGGGCATGAGCGAAAAACTTCCCAATCTCAGCTATTACGATTCCTCTGGACAAGAGTATACCTTCTCCAAACCTTACAGCGACGAAACGGCTAAACTCATCGACTCTGAAGTAAAAGCAATGATTGCACAACAGTACGAGAGAGCCAAACAGATTCTTACAGAAAAAGCGGCAGGACACCAACAGCTGTCCGCCATCCTTCTGGAAAAAGAGATCATTTATGCAGACGACCTGGAACATATCTTCGGCAAACGCAAATGGATCTCCCGCTCACAGGAAATTCTGGATCATAAAAAGGAAAATGGGGAAGAAAAAAAGATACCTTCCAAACCGGCGGTATCTGTTGAAAGTCAGCTCCTCGACACGCAAGATGAAGCTGGTAAGGATTCTGCTCCTGAACAAGGCAATGAACCGGACATCAAAATGGATCACGGCGTCGGAGATCGACAGGAAAAGAGTCAGATGCGGGAAAGGGAGGATGAAGGATAAATAAACCTTGATATCAAAATAATAAACCCGCTATAGAGAAAAGCAATAAGCCCCCGCCATCGGCACCGACAGCCTGGCCTTCAACGGTCTGGCTGTTTTTTTTACTCATTTTTCGTCGCTTCGCTCTTCGTCTTGCAAGAAAGACCGAACAAATGATGGATTCTTATCGTTATAATATTGAACAACAAAAATAAGCGGAAAAATGAAAAAAATTCATTCAATCCTATTGACTGGAGTGTTGGTTTTAACTCTGTTCAGTTGCCATAATTCCAACGCAAACAATAACGAAAATAATAATCCTAAAAACAAAGTAAATATGAAATTTGAGAAAGTAGCATTACCTTATGCAACCGACGCACTGGAGCCGGTTATAAGCAAACAAACCGTGGAACTTCACTACGGAAAACATCATCAGGCGTATGTGGACAATTTAAACAAGTTGGTCGTGGGCACCAAGTTCGAAAATTCTGATCTCGAAACAGTAGTAAAAGAAAGCGATGGCGCTATTTTCAACAATGCAGGCCAAGTTTTGAACCACAACCTCTACTTTACCTCGTTCAAACAAGGGGGTAGCAGTGTGCCCAAAGGGGCATTGGGCGACGCTATCAATGCACAGTATGGCTCATTTGAGAAGTTTCAGGAAGAATTTAATGCTGCCGGGGCTTCGGTGTTCGGTTCAGGATGGGTTTGGCTGGCAAAAGACGGAAGTGGTAAACTCTCCATAGAAAAGGAAAGCAATGCCGGCAATCCAATTACAAAGGGATTGACTCCGATTTTGGGATTCGATGTATGGGAACACTCTTACTACCTCGATTACCAGAATCGCCGCGCCGACCATCTGAAAGAATTATGGAAGATCATCGATTGGGACGTGGTAAGTGCACGTTATTAATTGAAAGCAATCGCCCGGCGGAACGTAAGTCACTTAATGGAAAAAAGAGAATGAATGTCAGGATTCATTCTCTTTTTTTATTTGCTCCTCCTCTATAAGGAATTACATCAAAAACAGCTTATCTTTCGCTGCATGCTTCCGGTTCAGACGCTGTGGTTTTTCATCATAATACCGGTGAGCATCCTGCCGGAATGCTCCGTCTGCCGACGGGCTGAGAAGAAGAGTTCCTCTCTTTCAAAGGTACAGAGATCACTCTTTTCGATATTTTTTCCGAACACTCCCAAGCGAAGTAGCTCCCTTTTGTTGATTTCCTTCAGGTCGATGTGCCATCTCGAGGCAGGGTTCTTCCGGAAAGCGACCTCCTTGTCGGAAAGGTCGAATCCCTCCCTGATAAAAGCGTCGACGACTTCGTCTCCTACTTCATAATGCGTCATACTTATTCCCGGTCCAATTCCGGCAACAATGTCTGCAGGAGAAGAGCTGTAGTGGCGCCTCATTTCTTCGATAGTTTTTTCCACAATCCGCCCTACGGTACCTTTCCATCCGGCATGAATAGCTGCAATCGCCTCCCTTTGTTTATCGTAAAGAATAATCGGGATACAGTCGGCCGTCGTGGCACAGAGAAAAACTCCTCTTTTTTGTGAAATGGTAGCATCCACACCGTACATAGTTTCAATGGAGGCAGCATGATCCAACGCGAAGAACGAATCGTCTATCGGCAATACACGGGTGCCGTGTGTCTGATGAGGAATAATAAACTGATCCATGCTCATGTAGAACATGCGAGAGAGAATCTGACGGTTTTCGTAAATGTTCAACGGGTTGTCATCGGAAAAATTCCCCATGTTGAAAGAAGCATAGGTGCCATTACTCACACCTCCGGTCCGGGTGGTAGAGAAATGGACAATCTCTTTTTCTTCGCTCAGCAGATCAAACTGCAACAGATTACGGTATTGTGAATGCGGTCTCATCTTATGGGTTCATATATCCTCCTCAAAATAATCCTCATCGTCATAATCCTCATCATCGGGTTCTTCGTCATACTCCCCCTCGCCAGGGAACTGTTCTTCCGGATCAAATTCCAGCGTAGACACATCCAGATCTCTGTGAATCAATGTATGACGGGAAGCTGTGACAGGAGTGGAACTGTCTGCATTTAACTCACGCCATAACAGATCCTTCAACAGCGGAATTCCATAACCAGTGACAGACGAGATAAACACAAAGGGAATTGCCGGCAAATCTTCTTTGATTTCATCCATAAGCTCTTCGTCGAGCATATCGGATTTAGAAATCGCCAACACATGCGTCTTATCCAGCAACTCGGGATTATACTGTTTCAGCTCCCGCAACAAAACCTCGTATTCTTTTCTGATGTCATCGCTGTCGGCCGGAACGACAAAAAGCAACAACGAGTTTCGCTCTATGTGTCGCAGAAAACGCAGGCCAAGTCCCTTTCCTTCACTAGCTCCTTCAATAATTCCAGGGATGTCGGCCATGACAAACGACTTTCCTTCGCGGTATCCCACAATACCCAGATTCGGTTCAAGTGTGGTGAAGGGATAGTTGGCAATCTTAGGCTTTGCAGCCGATACCACGGAAAGTAAGGTCGACTTTCCAGCGTTGGGGAAGCCCACGAGCCCTACGTCGGCCAAAAGTTTCAACTCAAGAATAATCCATCGCTCTTCATACGGTTCTCCGGGCTGAGCATATCGCGGTGCCTGGTTTGTGGCTGTCTTGAAATGCTGATTTCCCAAACCGCCACGACCTCCTTTCAGGAGTATCACTTCCTGTCCGTCATCGGTAATGTCGCACAGATACTCTCCGGTATGCGCATCGTACGCAACAGTACCACAAGGGACGTCAATGATCCTACTTTCCCCCTTTTTTCCGGAACGTTGTGCCCTGGAGCCGCTCTCACCATGGTCTGCGAAAATATGTCGTTGATAACGAAGATGAAGCAAAGTCCAGTAATTACGGTTACCACGCAGGATAATGCTCCCGCCGTCACCACCATCACCACCGTCCGGACCTCCTTTGGGTATATACTTCTCCCTCCTGAAATGGGCAGAACCACGCCCCCCCTTTCCGGAACGGCAAAATATCTTCACATAATCAACGAAATTTGTTTCCGCCATCCTTATACAATTATCCGGTCAACGATGGTTTCCATGGATGTGAAGATCTCATCGATGGAACCTTGTCCCGGTATTTTCACCAATTTGCCTTGCTCTTTGTAAAAATCCTTCAGCGGAGCTGTCTGTTCATAATAGACCTGAAGACGAGATTCAATGGTTTCCCTGTTGTCGTCCGACCGTCCCGACATCTCGCCACGTTTCAGCAACCGATCAATCAGCTCTTTATCTTCCACTTCCAGGCTTAGCACCACGGAAACTTTCTTGCCATGTCTTTCCAACATTTTATCGAGTGCTTCACCCTGCATTAGAGTTCTGGGAAAACCATCGAAAATGAATCCCTTTAAATGATGGTTCTTTTTAACCAACTCCTCCAGCATGCCAATCACTACTTCATCAGGTACAAGCTGTCCCTTCGATATGTAGGAGTCTGCCATCTTTCCCAACTCAGTATTGCCATTAATCTCTGCACGTAATAAATCGCCTGTGGAAACATGCTTTAAACCGTACTTCTCAATCAACTTCTCACTCTGGGTACCTTTTCCCGATCCGGGAGCCCCGAAAATTACAATATTCAACATACTTTTTCTAACTTAAGCTACAAAGATACGCTTTTTCCGACTTACATGCTCACATCTTTATCATTTATTGGATCAATCACGCATCTTTGATGAACCAATCACAACCCAAAATGTTTATTCATTGAAGTTGAATATTAACACCCTACACACAATGAGGAAAGATGAGTTCAAGCAGAAAACACACGACGTGCTAAATGAATTGGCCGACTACATCTCTAAACTGGAAGATAAAGCCGGTGAAATTGCGGATGACGCCAGGGAGGAGTACCGGGAACAACTTGATAAGCTGAGGGACATCAGAGATAATTTGTCCTCAAAATTGGAAGAATACGAAAATATTGCCGACAGCAAGTGGGATGTGGTCAGGGAGAGTGCGGGCACCTTCTTTACCTCTGTCTCTGAATCCTGGAAAGAAAACTTCGCCAAAGTGGTGGATGCCTTCAAAAAGGACGATAACAAAACCCATGCAGGAGATCATCACGATGCCGACGCACCCAACTACGACGGGAATTTATAATTTTTTGTACTTGTGCCGTAACCAACTATGCCCGAGATAGTGACCTTTACACTATGCAAGGCTTCATAAAAAAAACCCAACACCAAAAGCAGTGTTGGGTTTTTCATTCAGAGGTACCTGGCGGATTCGAACCGCCGTAAACGGTTTTGCAGACCGACGCCTAGCCACTCGGCCAAGGTACCAGGATCGCTGAAAGCGGTTGCAAATGTAATATATTTTTTTGAAAAATAAAAATGATTGCCATTCTAATTTAGACATACGACTTAAATACCGGGTTCAGGAAAAAAGCAACCGAAAAGCATCGCTTACTCTTTTCACCTGTTGCAGCTCGATAGATACATTCTTATTCACCCCTTTCAGGTTGTTGGCAGGAATGAGGATGCGGGAGAAGCCTAGCTTCTCTGCCTCCTGAATGCGCTGTTCAATACGGTTTACCGGACGGATCTCGCCCGACAACCCCACCTCACCACAGAGGCAGGTATCTCTATCAATAGCCATATCGAGACTGGAGGAAAGCACCGCACTGATGACTGACAGATCCATACCGGGGTCGTTCACACGCAGACCTCCGGCAATATTAAGAAAAACATCTTTCTGCGCCAGCTTAAAGCCGGCCCGTTTTTCCAGTACGGCCAGCAGCATGTTCATTCTCCGGATATCAAACCCGGTGGCCGATCGCTGCGGCGTTCCATAGGCAGCCGTACTGACGAGCGACTGCGTTTCGATCGCAAAAGGACGAACACCTTCAATGGCTGATGCGATGGAAACGCCACTCAATCCGTCGTGATTCTGTGTAATCAACAACTCAGAAGGGTTGCTTACTTCCCGCAACCCCGATTGATTCATTTCATAAATACCCAGTTCCGCTGTGCTTCCAAAGCGGTTCTTAATACTGCGAAGAATGCGATACATATAATGCTGGTCGCCCTCAAACTGCAACACCGTATCCACAATGTGCTCCAATATTTTGGGGCCGGCAATGCTGCCTTCCTTGGTAATATGACCGATTAGTAGCACCGGGGTACCCGACTGCTTGGCAAACTTCAGGAGAGCCGCAGCACATTCACGCACCTGCGAGATGCTTCCGGGTGATGATTCCATCGCATCGCTGTAAACTGTCTGGATAGAGTCGATGATCAACAGCTTCGGCGAGACCTGCTTCACCTGTTTGAAAATATCATCGAGGCTGGTCTCACACACAATCAGGCAATCGTCGTTCTCAATACCGATGCGTTCTGCTCTGAGCTTCAGCTGGCGTGCGCTCTCCTCGCCCGACACATAGAGCGAGCGGACACCTTTCAGCTTCAGGATGGTCTGCAATACCAACGTCGACTTGCCGATACCGGGCTCTCCGCCTATCAACACAACCGATGCGGGGACTAGTCCTCCACCCAGCACCCGGTTAAGCTCAGCATCCTGCATATCGAGGCGCGGCTCCTCATCAGCTTTGATCTCCCGCAGCAACATTGGCTTGCTCTTCGCTCCACTGAAAGAGCGCGTATCTTCCTGTCTGGTGGCGGCATCCTTGCGTATCAGTTCCTCCACGAAGGTAGACCATTCTCCGCAAGAGGGGCATTTACCCATCCATTTGGGTGACTCGTGCCCGCAATTGCTGCAAAAGTAAACTGATTTTAGTTTCGCCATGATGTAGCTGTTTAAAGAGGTAAAGATACAGAAATTTCTTGTACTTTTGCAATATGCCTGTAGCCAGCTATAGCCGGCTGGGGCGGAATGGGGTTGCATGGAGGCTTGCTCAGCCTCTCCCTCACAACGATCTAAAACTTTACAGATGTCCGACGTTTATTCATTTATTTCGAGGTCGCTCAGTCTCTCGCTCAAAAGCGTGGAAAGCACCGTCCAGTTGCTCGAAGGTGGAGCTACCATCCCATTCATCAGCCGCTACCGCAAAGAGGCTACCGGCGGTCTTGATGAGGTGCAGATAGGGAACATCAGGATATGGAACGAAAAATACCGCGAACTGGAGAAGCGAAAAGAATTTGTGTTACAATCCATCAAATCGCAAGAGAAGCTGACGCCGGAGCTTTCGGAACAAATTCACGGCTGCTGGGACAGCGCCGAACTGGAAGACCTGTACCTCCCCTTCAAGCCAAAACGGCAGACACGTGCCGAAATTGCCCGCAGGAAAGGGTTGGAAGGTCTGGCCAAATGGCTGATGATGCAGAAGGAGGGTTCGGTAGAAACCAAAGCGAAGCAGTTTGTACATGATGATGTTCCCGATACCGGATCGGCATTGAAGGGAGCATGCGATATCATTGCCGAATGGGTAAACGAAGATGCAAGAACCCGTCAATTGATACGGAATATTTTTTCTCGCGAAGCTTTTATTACGTCAAAGGTGATTAAAGGCAAGGAGGAGGAAGGTGAGAAATATACAGATTATTTTGATTTCTCGACGCCATTGTGGCGATGCCCGTCACACCGGATTTTGGCAATTCGTCGTGGCGAGGCAGAAGGTTTTTTGCGCATCACCATTTCGCCCGACGACGAGAAATGTCTAGACAGGCTTGTACCCCGGTACGCCAAGAATAATGTTCCGGCAGCCGATTACGTGGAGGAGGCGGTTACAGATGCATACAAACGTTTGTTGAAGCCCTCCATCGAAACAGAGTTCGCCAATCTTTCCAAGGAGAAAGCCGATGAAGCGGCAATTGCCGTTTTTGCCGAAAACCTGCGTCAATTATTGCTGGCTCCTCCGCTGGGACAACAACGTATTTTGGCCATCGACCCCGGCTTCCGAACCGGCTGTAAAGTTGTCTGCCTGAACGAACAAGGGGATCTGCTACACAACGAAACCATCTACCCTCATCCGCCGCAGAACGAATTTTCCAAATCGGCAGGCAAGGTTGTGAAGCTGGTCTCCACCTATAGAATCGATGCCATTGCTATTGGAAACGGCACTGCAAGCCGTGAAACAGAACGGTTCATCTCGAACCTCCGGTACGAGAAGGAGGTGAAGGTGTTTGTGGTGAGCGAGAGTGGAGCATCGGTCTATTCCGCATCGAAGACAGCCCGGGAGGAGTTCCCGGAATATGATGTGACGGTGCGGGGCGCTGTTTCTATTGGACGACGTCTGAGCGATCCGCTTGCGGAGTTGGTGAAAATTGACCCAAAGTCGATTGGTGTTGGGCAGTATCAGCACGATGTGGATCAAACAAAGCTGAAGCATTCTCTCGATCAGACCGTGGAGAGTTGCGTGAATCTTGTAGGCGTGAACCTCAACACGGCGAGCAGGCATCTTCTCACCTATGTGTCGGGACTGGGAGAATCACTGGCACAAAATATCGTGGATTGGCGTTCCGCAAACGGCCCTTTCCGTTCACGAAAAGAACTAAAAAAAGTACCCAGGCTGGGACCAAAGGCATTTGAACAGTGCGCTGGATTCTTGCGCATTGCCGATGCAGAAAACCCGCTTGACAACTCGGCAGTGCATCCCGAAAGCTATCCCATTGTGGAGAGAATGGCCCGCGACCTGCACTGCTCCGTGAAAGAACTGATCCGGAACAAACCGTTGATAATGGCCATCGACATAAACCGCTACATGACCGAAGAGGCTGGCGCCGAAACATTGACCGACATCTTGCAGGAGCTGGAAAAACCGGGACGCGACCCTCGCTCTACAGTACAGATGCTGGAATTTGATCCGGATATCCGCACCATCAACGATTTGAAAGAAGGAATGAAGCTTCCCGGCATCGTGACCAACATCACCAACTTCGGCTGTTTTGTAGATATTGGGATCAAGGAGAACGGGCTGGTACATATCTCGGAAATCGCCGATCGGTTCGTTTCAAACCCGACGGAAGTGGTGTCGCTCCACCAACATGTGGAAGTGAAAGTATTGTCGGTCGACATAGAACGGAAACGCATCGCGCTCTCAATGAAAAAATAAACAAATTTATTGAAAGACAAATTCCAACTGACGTTCAACAAGTTGAAAGCTTTTCCGGTGCATAGGAGTGATGCCCTCCTCCAGAATTGCCTGCCGGTGCTTCCTCGTGGGATAACCTTTGTTGCATGCCCAGCCGTACCGGGGATATTTTTCGTGCAATCCCCGCATATACTCGTCGCGATAGGTCTTAGCCAGAATAGAGGCAGCAGCGATGGATTGAAATAAAGCGTCCCCCTTCACTACACAAGTATAAGGGATCTTCCCGAAGGGGCGGAATCGATTTCCATCTACCAGAATATGGGCAGGAGTCACCGACAGCTTCCTCAATGCCCGGTGCATTGCCTCAACCGAGGCCCACAGGATATTCATTTCATCAATCTCTTGGGGAGAGCAGGAAGCAACTGCATAGTTCAACGCATTTTTCTCGATCACCGCACGCAATTCATCCCGTTTTTTTTCGGTCAACTGTTTGGAATCGTTCAGCTTCATGCAGGAAAAACCGGGTGGCAACACCACGGCCGCCGCGAATACAGGGCCGGCAAGACACCCCCGTCCCGCCTCGTCGCATCCGGCTTCAACATATCCGGGTTTCATACATGTTTGCAATAGATTGCACTCCTTCATAATATACCCTTTTTCTTCATCAATCAATTCATTGCCAATTTCACACCCCGTTACTTCACCCCAATAGTCAGCAAAACTTCCTTGTCCTCCGGTGGAAAATCAAACGCAAACGACTCCATATCCGCTTCTGCGCCCATCATGGTAGCGAAAAGTCTGATTGACTCCCGCAGGTCGGGATTCGTCGTTTCGTCACCCCGCACATGCATCAGATGCAGCTGCACGATCATCTCGATCAGATTGTTTTTTACTTCTTCCGGAATCGGCACCCATGGTATATCCAGCCGGTTTTGCGCTACACGACGCGTAATCGTCTCCAGTCGACGGCGAGATTCATTTTCAACATCAGGATTTCCGGGTATGGATGTCACGAACCGGGTATTTACGTGGAGCTCATTCCCCTGCAATTGCATGACCCGGTAAGCAAAAGGATACTGTGCCAGGCTGGCAGTCTCTATGTCGTAAATCGGGTTGCCTGCAGGAGAGGTATGAAGGGTGATGTCGTTGGCATGGAAATGGCCCGTGAAGATGACACCAAGTCCCGCATCGGCCAGTTTATTGGCCTGCTGCCTCCAATCCTCAATAAGGTAATCAGAAAAAAAAGCCTCCTGATATGGCATATGTTCAACCAATCCGTGGTGCATCATCCCCAACACCATCACCTCCTTTTCTCGGGCTTTCCGAAGTATTTCTAGTGCCCATTCCAGGGTTTCCGGGCGAATACGCCCCCCAGAGATAGAGGTAGAATGCTGTTCGTTATACCTGTTACTGTCGATAGCCAACAGCCAAATTTTCTCATTTATCTCCACCATATAACTGAGCGATGCGTCATCTCTCAGCAGCGCTTCATCATAACCGAAATCACCGTACAGCCGGGCAAATTCATCAGGCGTAACACCCTTCACAGGAGTACTTACACTACCTTTATAGGCTTTGGGATCGGGAACAAGTATGTCGTGGTTCCCGGGGATCACATAAATCCGAGTTCCTGCATTTTGCAGCGGGCGAAGTTTTTCAACAAAACCGGAGTGGCTCACCAGTTCTCCGTGGTTGCTCAAATCTCCCGTAACAAGGAGAATATCCGGTTTCTCTCTGCCAAGAGCAGCCAGCACCTCGTCCAGCACCTCATGCAGCTCTCTCGTTCTTCTTCCGGATGCCGCTTCGAATGCCTTGAGGGCATCACCTTCTTTGATCAATTGAGGGGAAAGATAATGTACATCCGTGATTAGCGCAATTTTCAGTGTTGAAGGTACTACAGCCAAGCAGTTCGAAACGGGGAGAAAGCAAAGCAAAAGGGAAAGCAGCCAATGCCTCATGGGTTATTTCGTTTGAAGTACCCCTTCACATCCTGCAGCCAGCGTTCAAACGGGCTGCATTCAATCTTCAAAAAACTGTCCGAAAGTGAGGTAGGTTCAAAGCAAGAGGTCTTGAAGTCGCCCCAGACGTATTCGACCAATTCGGGATAGTCGATATAGGGATTGCGGTTTTTTTGAATACGATAAACCTCCTCATTTCTGCGCACCTCCTTGATGCTGACAGGATCCTCCCGGTGCCATTTCAGCATTAAGTGCAACGACCAGTCGCTAAAACCGGGATAACGGCTGCCTCCTACCTGATCGGAGCGCCAGAGTGACAATTGATCTTCGTATGCGGTGACCACATAAAAAAGCGTACGCGCAAAATCTCCTTTGTATGCATCAATGGGTTCAAATATCGTCTGTGTGTAACCGCCAAATGTATTTTGTCCGATCTTCGACCCATTTGAAGATTGCCAATAAGTTATGCCTGCCTCTCCAAAAGGCAGGTCACCGCGTCTGTTGTTCACGTAACCATCGGTGGGATAAAGGTGAAAAAGGTCGGACTCAAGGGATTCTGTTCCTTTGAAGCAGCTTCTCGGCAACGTATGTTCCCGGTTGTAGCAGTCCCCCTCCCTGCGATAGGAGCCGCATCGGTTATTCCTGAAATCATACAGGTATTCCGGCCCTTTTCCCGGCTCATCGGAATACATATCCCACACCTTGTTGTTCCTCTGCGCATCAGTTACCCGGAAAAACTCCCATAAACTGGCATAAGATACCACCTGTGGATCTTTTATAATCTGAAACAGCGCCGTTTTTAACTCTGCGCCTCTTTTACCATCTGCATCGGCATAATAGCCTTCTGGAACCTGGCTGCTGAGGGTGCCGGTTACAAATAAAAAAAAAGCAGTAAGGATGCTGTGGTGAGAATAACTCATACTTCTATGATATAGCCAATCCATTCCGGAAAGATTCCGGCTGTGGGCAAATATAATGAATTCATCAAGACGCCCCGATAAAAAGAGCGAAAAATAAATAAATGTCTCTGGCGAGACGGCTTGTTACAAAAAATCAGGAGTTAAGGATCTTTTCAATCTCTTCAATGTCGGAGCGGAAACCTTTGTCAACCTCGTAAAAGTTTTTTACTGTATTGCAAGCGTGGAGTACGGTGGCATGATTTCGGTTACCCACTTGCACACCAATCTGGGAAAGAGACAGTTCCGTATGCTTTTTGATAAAATACATGGTGACTTGACGCGCCTGCACAATTTCACGCTTGCGCGAAGAAGACTGAATCAACTCTTTCTTGATATTGAAGAACTCCGACACCGTATCCTGTATCTTCTGGACGGTAATGCGTTTTCTTTCAAACTTAATGCTCTGTTCCAACACCCGTCGTGCCAGATTCATGTCGATCTCACGATTATTGATGATTGAATGTGCCATCAACGAAACAACGATACCCTCCAGGTCGCGCACATTCTCCGTTACATTCTCTGCAATAAAATCGATTACATTGGCCGGAATGGAAAGGCCATCGGACAAAACTTTGTTTTGCAGAATTTTTTTTCGAAGCTCCTTATCGGGGCGTTCCAGCTTGGTGCTGAGCCCCCAGCGAAAACGGGTAAGCAGGCGCTCTTCCATTCCCTGCATATCCATGGGCGCACAGTCGGAAGTCATCACCAGTTGTTTGTTATTCTGATGCAGGTGATTGAATATGTGAAAGAAGGTATTCTGCGTTTTTTCCAGGCCCGACAATTCATGAATATCGTCGATAATAAGCACATCGATGCTCTGGTAAAAATTAATAAAATCGTTGATTGTATTAAACCTGCGGGCATCGGTAAACTGGACTTTGAACAGATGAGCCGATAAATACAAGACTTTTTTATCGGGGTACAGTGCTTCCACTTTTGAACCTATGGCGTGACAAAGATGCGTTTTCCCCACACCGGAATATCCATGAACAAAAAGAGGATTGAATGCTGTTTTTGCCGGGTTATTGGCTACCGCCTCGGCCGCAGTACGTGCCAGACGATTGCTCTCACCCTCAAAAAAATTGTAAAAAGTGTACTTTGAATTGATCTGAGAATCGAATTCCGATGTCTCTACCCTGTCAAATGGACTGGGTACCTTAGCAGTTATTTTTCTGGAAACAGTCTTGTCTTTTCCGGCAAGCGGTTTGCTCTCTCCCCGAAGTTCAACGGCAGTATTACTCTCTGTTTCTACCAGAATCCGGTAATTAAGAATAGTCCCCTCGCCTATTTCACGGTAAAGGGTTTGCTGGATAAGATCAAGATACTTATCTTCCAGATATTCATAGAAAAACTGACTTGGTACTTGTACTGTAAGCACATGATCCACGTATTTTAACGGCACAATGGGCAGAAACCATGTATTAAATGCCGGTTCGGGGATATTGTCCCGAATGACATTCAAACAATTGTTCCATAAAAACCGACAGTCGCTCTTCATTGAATTTAAAATGATCTTTTTCTTTTCCGTAACGTAATAGGAGTACAAATTTTCAAAAAAAAAACGAGATAAAAAAATGATCTTTTTTTTGAAAAAACTGTTTGCGAAAAACACCGCTATTTATCAACAGGATACTCGCAGACTTTTGATTTTCAATACTTTAAAAGCACTCCATAGGTCAATCACGGCTGATTAACAACACGATACAAAAAAAGGACTTCTTTTTTTATAATTACAAATATATTACATTTTTGTTACTTATCCCCGAATAACCAAAGGGTTTTGTTCCCATTCCCCAAAATCCACCTATTTAGAATAATTCTAATTAGATTTATTCGGGAGTACGAAATCGAAACCTCTTCAACTTAAAATAAACGTACCTTGATGCTCAAGTAACGCTCTGGATTTTGCCGTATATCTTCAAGCAGTTTCGTGGCAGAATCAATGGTCACATTCAAACTATCGTGCAACCTGGTGTCGTTCATCAACAAGCCCAGCGAATTGTCATTGCTGTTCATTTTTTGAGTCAGTATTTTCAAGTTATTCACTGTCTCGTCGATCGAAGCAAGCGTTTGCGTCAGATCCATTTGATTCAGTTCATCGGTAACCTCTTTCAAGTTGGCTGACACATCGGAAAGATTACTGCTGATAACGGGCAGATCAGCCTCCAGCGCCCCCACCATTCTGTTCAGGCTTTCGCTGGAGCGGTTCAATTGTGTCACGGTGCTTCCGATGCCTTCAATAGAATGCTTCCATATAGGATTCGATATAAGCATATGCAGCGAGTAAACAACAGAGTCTATCCGCATCAGAATGGAATCAGCCCTTGGCATTGCTTTTGCCACCCCGTCAAGTAGAGCCAGCTCCTTGCCGCCGACAAGAGTGTCGCCTGGCTGAAGGTAAACGCGAGATGGTACCATCACCAGGTTTACCGTGGAAGCACCGAACATATCAACCCCGTATTCGAGATAACTGCCCTCGGTAATGCGCAGTTGCTCTTTAAGATTGATACCAACAGCAAAGCGCATCGGATCATCACTGACCATCTTGATATCATTGATCAACCCTATTTGATATCCTTTCACATAGACGGGAGATGAGATAAGCAGCTTTGAAACATCTTCAAAAATTGCATAATACTGGTTCTGCTTCTTCAGCACATTTACTCCTTTCAGAAAATTAATCCCGAAGTATATCATTGCAATGCTGGCAATGAATGCCAGGCCTATGGCAGCATACCTGCTAAAAGTCTTCTTCATAGGTTCTTTAATCGTTATTTTACGCGCAGCCCATCTTCAAATTCAACGATAAAGGCATCTTTGAATTTTTTTTGTACTTCTCTGAGAGATTGTTTGATTGCATCCTGGTCTGTGGTGCTGCCGAAAGTATATTTATAGGTGGAGCCATCGGTATAAAAGTCAACCGGATTCAAACCTTTAAAAGCCGACGCTCCGTTTTCGTATTTACGGGAGGAAGTGAGAAACTGAACACGATATTCTCTCTTTCCGCCTGTAGCGGCAGAGGATTGTGTTACACCGGACTGCTGTTTGTTCGTTCCGGATTGGGTGAACACATTACTTTTCTTGTCATACTCCCTCTTGTATTCTTTAAACCCCTTATATATGGAGGAGGCCAGTGAACTCTGGCCGCTCAGGCTCTTCAGGTACTTCTCATCTTGTCTGTTACTGATGTATCCCAGTTCAACGAGTATGCTGGGCATGGCCACCTCTCTCAGCACCAAAAAGCCGGCCTGCCGCACACTCCTGTTCACTCGCCGCGAATTGGTGACCAGCTGATTTTGCACGAGCGTGGCAAGGTAAACACTTTGAGATAGGAACTCGTTCGCCATAAACTCAAAAATGATATACGACTCGGGCTCATTTGGATTAAACCCTTCGTATTTGACCGAATAATCATCTTCATACATGATCACAGCGTTCTCAGCCTTGGCCACATCCAGGTTGTCTTTACTGCGATGCAACCCAAGCACAAACGTTTCTACTCCCTGTGGTGACGCACGCCGCCGGTCGAGTGCATTGCAATGGATGGATATGAATAAATTAGCATGTGCCTTATTCGCTATTTCCGCACGTTGGTTTAGTGCAACAAAATAATCCGAATTGCGGGTATACAGGACATCGACATCGGGATGATTATCCTCAATAAGCTTTCCCAATTTCCGGCCGACAGCGAGTACGATATCTTTCTCCTTCGAATCAGCACCAATTGCGCCGGGATCTTTTCCTCCGTGACCGGGATCAATCACTACTGTAAACCTGCCGTTTTGAGCGTTGGCGGGTTGACCGAAAAAAAAAGGCATAAAAACACCCAAACACGATAATAAGAATGCCTTTTTATGAGGTTTCATGTCAATTTCTTTTTTTGCAAAAATAGCGATAAATTTCGGATTGAAAAAGAATGAGCCACAATCTGTAGCTCATTCTTCTTTTCAGGTGTGACCGAAACCATTATGGCATCAATTCCGCCAATTTTGCATCAAGGGCATCGCCTCTCAGGTCCTTTCCTATAATGACGCCCTCCTTATCCAAAAGAATAGTGTGAGGTATACCGTTGATAGCGTATAGGTCGACTACCGGGCTTTCCCAATACCTCAAATCGGACATTTGCGGCCAGGTCATTTTTAGCTCTGCAATACCCCGGATCCAGCTCTCGCGATCCTTATCGAAGGATACTCCCACAACCTCAAACCCTTTTGTTTTGTACTTGTCGTATGCAGCGACAACGTTGGGCATTTCCTGACGGCATGGTCCACACCAGGCAGCCCAAAAATCTACCAGCACATACTTCCCGTTTCCGGCATAGTCAGACAAAGAAACATCGTTACCCTGCGTATCTTTTAATGTGAAATCGACAAATTTTTTTCCTATAGCCACATTCTCCAGATTTTCCAACCTCACAATGACTCGCTGAATATTTTCCTGGGCCTTGAAATTATCGTCGGCAAGTTCGAGAATTTCCTTCTGTTGTTCCGGCGAAAACATTGAGGAAGAAGTGAGAAACGCATATTTTCCCAGATCATTTCCGATGTTGTTTTTGATAAAATTGAAATTCAGGCCGGTCAGCTGATCACTGATTTTGTCGTACGATGCCTTGATTTGGGCTTCCAGAGAATCAGTCATGGAGCCTTCCGCACTGGCAGTATTGTATTGCTCCATCACACTGCGGATACTTTTCACCAGTTCTCTCTGCTGCTGTCTAAATTCAGTATAGGCATCGTTTACTTTTGTGCCTTTTACTGTCACCACAGTATCGAACAATACTTCAATCTTACCAGGCTCAATCAATACCGGAACCCGGCTCTCCTGCTGTGGACTCACTGATTCATCCAGCGAAATAAATCGAAGTACTGTACTGTCTGCCACTCCCTTTAGCGAAAACGAACCATTCGTGACAACCAGAGTGTCGACAACAACCATGGCGTCGTTGGTCATTTCTTGTATGTAAACATTGGTACCTTCATACGCTCCATCGGCAACTGTACCGCTGATTGTATAATTCTTGTTGTTTTGGCAGGAAAAAAGAATGCTGCCCATTATGAAAAGAAACACTATTTTTCTCATCTTATTCCTTTATTATTGTTTAACCGAGGCAAAGATATGTAAAAAGTCCATATAAATAAGTTTCTATCTGTTTTTTTTGTCTCGCTGCAATAAAAGAAAAAAATGCCCGTTTTAACTGCATAATAACAATTGCTTATGAGTAGAAGCACACACTCAGTCAGACCATTTGCCGCACGCGGGCCTTCCGGCTCAGCGCAACCTTCCGAACTTACACTAAGGCTGATACGTCAGTTTGCAGGAAGTTGTCATACAGAGAACAGGCTCAACATCCCGGACAACACGTTTCTGGTAAGCTAAGGGCACTCCTTTTGGCAATCGTACTTCCATAAAAGGAGGATTCTTTTATGGTTTAAATATTTTATCTACCTTTGGAAACAGAAACTTGCAATACTATAGATATGGGTACATTAGTCGCACCGTCGCTGTTGGCGGCCGATTTTCTGAATCTGGAAAGTGAGATGGAAATGCTCAACCAAAGTGAGGCAGACTGGATCCACCTCGACATCATGGATGGTGTTTTTGTGCCGAATATTTCTTTTGGTTTTCCCGTGATCAACCGCTTGAGAGAGGTTACAAAAAAGCCTTTGGATGTTCATTTGATGATTGTCCATCCCGACAAGTTCGTTGACGAGATAGCCGCCATGGGCGCTACTTACATGAATGTGCATTTCGAAGCGTGTACTCACTTGCACCGTGTGATACAGGAAATAAGAAAAAAGGGGATGAAACCGGCCGTCACGTTGAACCCTCACACACCGGTATCCCTCCTGGAGGACATCTTGCCCGATCTCGATATGGTCCTGCTAATGTCGGTAAATCCAGGCTTCGGTGGACAGGGATTTATTGAACATTCCGTGAGGAAAGTAGGTCAACTCAAAGAGATGATTCTGAGACAACATACTTCTACCCTCATTGAAGTGGATGGCGGAGTAAACCTCGACACGGGAAAAAGGCTCGTTGATGCCGGAGCCGACGTACTTGTCGCCGGAAGTTTTGTTTTCTCTTCGGATGATCCCAAGGGGACTATCCGCCGGCTGCGGGCCCTGTAAGGGAGGGCTCTCGTTTTTGACCGCTGCAGTCGTTCACATCTTCACGAATGTAGCGGTGATTCTGTAGCATATCCCGGGCATGTAAAATAATGAACGCATTTATCGGAAAAACACCTTTCTTTCGCCTGCTGTTACCGGTCATTGCCGGCATTATTGCGGCCGCGCTTTTTCCCCAATGGAATGCAGGCCTGTTTTGCCTGAGCCTTACAGGGCTTACCCTCATGTTCCTCTCCTACTTTACCGGGAACAAATGCCAATTCCCGTACCGCTGGATATTTGGGACCGGGATGTGCCTGTTCCTATTTTCCCTTGCGGTTTTGCAATATCGTGAACAAGAAAGGAGCACGCAGTTTTCATTTTCCAATGAAGCCCGGTATTATACAGGCACCCTCCTCGACCTGCCGGAGACAAAACCTCGATCCATTGCCTGCAACGTAAAAACAACAATTCCTTTTCAGCGAAAAGTGAAACTGTATCTTGCAAAAAATCTTGCTGCAAGAGAGTTGGAGCCGGGCGACGAAATACTTTTCCATGCCAGGATGCAGCCTTTTCGCAACTTTGGCAACCCCGATGATTTCGATTATGCCCGTTTCATGAAAATGAAAGGCTTCTCTGCCTCAGCCTACTTGCCGGAAACAGACTGGCAGAAAACAGGCCGGCAATCATATGCCATCACGCCGCAGTCGCAACGTCTGCGGGCAAAGGCGCTCAACATATACCGTTCACTGATCGACGACGAAGATGCCTGTGCGTTTATCTCGGCCCTTACACTCGGATACAGGAACGACCTGTCTGACGACATCCAGGAAGCCTTCCGGGTCTCGGGCACAGCGCATGTACTGGCGGTTAGCGGATTGCATGTGGGCATCATTTATGCGATGATCAATCTGCTCTTTTCCTTTCTGGGAAAGTCGGGAGTGCGCTGTGTTCTCCGCCAATGGCTGGTCATCCTGACACTTTGGATGTACGTATTCGTTGCCGGCGGATCGGCGTCAGTAGTGCGGGCGGCCATCATGATCACCATCTTCTGCCTGGGCAACATGCGGCACCGGAGAGGCTTCACGTACAACACCCTGACTGCTTCTGCATTTTTCATTCTTCTGTTTCGCCCTTTTAGCCTGTTTGATGTAAGTTTTCAGATGAGTTTCGGCGCCGTGGTTGCCATCCTCTATTTCCAGCCTGGGTTGTACAATTTGTATGCTCCTAAAACCAAGGCGGGAAAATATGTTTGGGATCTCCTTACGGTCTCTACGGCTGCACAGCTCGGCGTCTTCCCACTTGTGCTCTACTACTTTGGTACCTTCCCCACCTGGTTTTTCATTACCAACCTGCTGGTTGTACCTCTTGTTGGAGTCATTATCTATGCTTCCGCTTCCCTCGTGGTTGCCGGAATATTCAGCGATGGTCTTGAAACCATATTACAATGGATCGTGGAGACTCTCGCCGGGATCACCTTGCGCATTGTCCGTATTTCGGAATCGCTCCCTTTTGCGCAAGTTACCGACAGCCATATTTCAGCCATCCAGCTTTTGCTGCTGATAATCTTTGTCTTCCTTTTTGCCTGCTCCCTGTTCACCCACCGTCCCAGGGCACTTATCATCGCATTGGCATCGCTCTTTGCTTTCCAATTGTCCACACTGCAGGGGAACCTGGGTAAGTCAGCACCGCAGCTGGTAGTATTCAACAGTTTCGAAAGAAGCGAGATAGGTCTCTTTGCGAATGACAAACGTCACTTTTTTGATATTCCGGAAAATGGGTTCCTCCCTTACCCGGGAAGAAGCATCCTCCGTCTGTCGGATAGTTCATTGTCGAATTTTCAAGCAGAAAACCCTTTCCGGGTGGACGTGCTTATTCTCTCACAATATGCGAACTTTCGCGTGGGACAGCTAATTGACCTTGTCCTTCCTTCTGTCATTGTCCTGGATAGTTCACTCTCCCGCAAAGCAGCAGCACGGATGGCAGCCGAATGCCAGCTGTTGGGTGTCGATGTGCATGATGTCACTCAAAATGGAGCCTTTTCCCTGAATTTTTAGTACTTTTGCCTCTTCACTTCAAAAGAGCGTAAAAAATGAATTTTACTGAACCGATCTCCGAGGTAATCCAGCCGCAAAAGGTAAATGAAATCATGGAGGCCATGGAGAGATCCGAAAAGATCGTGATTACCACCCACCTTTCCCCCGACGGCGACGCACTGGGGTCGACGCTCGCGTTGTATCATTTCCTCAAAGGCAGGGGCAAACAGGTACGGATCATTGTCCCAAACTCTTTCCCTTACTTTCTGAAATGGATGAAAGGTGCTAACGAGGTGGAAATATACGAGTACAATCCTTCTGCGGCAAAACACATCCTGCAGGGTGCGGAGCTTATTTTTGCGCTCGACTACAATATTCCAAAAAGAGCGGGGGAGATGGGTCCCATCCTGGAATCATCGCCTGCGACAAAGATCCTGATCGACCATCATCTTTTCCCCGGAGAAATATTTGACATTGTCGTATCGCATCCCGAGATATCCTCAACCAGTGAGCTCATATTCAGACTTTTATTTCAGGCAGGCAGCTATGATGAGCTGACACAGGCTGAGGCCGAATGTATTTATTGCGGAATGATGACCGACACCGGTGGATTTACCTATAATTCCAGCGATCCCGAAATATTTGAAATCATCAGCCTGTTATTGCGCAAAAAAATTGATAAAGATGCCATCTATTCGCATGTATTTCACAACTATTCCGAGGCACGATTCCGTTTGCTTGGCTTCACCCTTTCGCAGCGCATGGAGATTTATCCCGATCTGCATGCAGCACTCATTTACCTTTCAAAGGATGATCAGGCGCAGTTCCGGTTCAGCAAGGGAGACACGGAAGGCTTCGTTAATTATCCGCTCAGCATCAAAGACATCATCTTTTCCACATTCATCCGGGAAGACGAAGGACTGATAAAACTATCATTTCGCTCACAGCTCTCATTTCCATGCAACGAATTTGCCGCGGAATTCTTCAACGGAGGTGGACATCTAAACGCCTCAGGTGGAGAATATTATGGCACATTCGAGGAAGCACTCCGCATATATGCAGAGGGACTCAGGAGCTATGAAAAAAAACTGAAAGAAGCAATCAGCCAACTTTAACTCACTTTAAGGATCAATCATTTTTATTTCTGCTTAACGGCTGTTTTTTGAAGCAGATTGTGTACTTTTGCAATTCACTAAAGTTAGTTGTTTTCTACGCCAGGCAGAACAAACAAGTTTGTCTGCTTATGCTTAACGAAAACGTTCATTTCATTTATACAACAGACTAATATGAAGCATGTATATCTCATAGTATTCATACTCTCCGGATTTTTGTTTCTCACTGTTTCCTGCAAGGATAGAATGACCTACGCCGATTATCTGAAAGCAGAAGAAAAGGCGATTGATCTGTTTATTGAATCCAACGGACTCACCATTCTCAAAGATTTTCCTTCGGCAGGCACGTTCAAAGAGAATGAATTTTACAAAGACCCCGCAACAGGTGTCTATTTTCACATTATTGAATACGGCGATACGATCCAAAAGCTTCAATGGAAAGAGGAAGTCTATGTACGTTTCAGCGGGTTGCGTTATTTCAACACAGAGGATACTACCCAGTATTCCAATTTCAAAAGCATATACCCGGAAGAGATTGTGTTCATAGGTCCGGTAAACTCATCAACCAAAGGCAACTACGCGACTCCAGGGTGGGTGGTTCCCCTAAGTTATGTAGGCCATAACGGAAGGGTAAAAATGATTGTACCCTTCAACATGGGATCTTCGTACGATCAGTCCAGGTACGAGCCAACTTACTATGAACTGGTACAATACCGTTTCGGGAATCATTATTAACAGGTTCCCGCCGGCATTTGTTCTGTTTTTACATACGATCAACAGCTTTTACAACATGTTACGTCTGTCACAACCATTTATCGATAAAGAAAAATTCTTATGACATTGATCAAATCCATCTCCGGCATCAGAGGTACAATTGGCGGAGAAACGGGAGAAAATCTCACCCCGCTTGATATTGTTAAATTCACGGCCGCCTACGCCGCCTTCATCAAAAAAGCAACATCGGAAAGCAGACCACGAATTGTTGTGGGTCGCGACGCCCGTATTTCGGGAGAGATGGTGCACCGGATCATCACCGGCACACTGATGGGCATGGGCTGTGACGTGACCGATATCGGTCTGGCAACCACGCCCACCACCGAGATTGCCGTCACAAAAGAAATGGCAGCCGGCGGCATCATTATCACCGCAAGCCACAATCCCAAGCAATGGAATGCCCTGAAGCTCCTCAACAACAGGGGGGAATTCCTCAATGCGGAGGAGGGAAAAGAAATCCTTTCTATTGCCGAAGCGGAAAAATTTTCGTTCTCCCCGGTGGACGAATTGGGAAAGATTACGCAAAAGCAGTATCTGCACGAACATATTCAAAGCGTTTTATCCCTTCCTCTGGTGGACAAAGAAGCGATCAAGGCAGCCAACTTCAGGGTAGCTGTCGACAGCGTTAATTCCGTGGGTGGCGTAGCCATCCCCGAATTGTTATACGCACTGGGAGTAAAGGAAATCTTCAAGTTGCACTGCGCCCCGCATGGCAACTTTTCTCACAACCCCGAGCCACTGCCTCAGAACCTCACGGAGCTCTCTTCCCTCACCCAAAGTTCCAAGGCGAGCGTGGGCTTCGCCGTAGATCCCGATGTAGACCGGCTGGCCATCTACTGCGAAGATGGCGAACCCTTTGGCGAAGAGTATACTTTGGTGGCGGTGTCCGACTATGTTTTGCAACACACTCCGGGCAATACGGTATCCAACCTCAGCTCGAGTCGTGCCCTGCAGGATGTTACCACTGCAAGAGGAGGCACCTATCACGCAGCCGCGGTAGGTGAAGTGAACGTGGTCACGAAAATGAAAGAGGTTGACGCCGTTATTGGCGGTGAAGGAAATGGCGGAGTCATCTATCCTGCATCCCATTACGGACGCGATGCGCTCGTGGGCATAGCGCTCTTCCTCACCTATCTTGCCAAATCGGGGAAGACACCCTCGGAGTTGAAAAAGACTCTGCCAGTCTATTTTATGGCCAAACAAAAGGTGGAACTCACACCCGATATCGATACAGATACAATACTGGAAAAAATGAAAGAAAAATTCAGCAACCAAAAGATAACCGATATCGACGGCGTAAAGATCGATTTCCCGGACAAGTGGGTACATCTGCGGAAATCAAATACCGAGCCGATCATCCGGGTTTATTCGGAGGCACACTCCCAGGAAGAAGCGGAACAAATCGGGAAACAGATCATTGATATGATTAGAGACCTTGCATAAGGTTGCACAAAACTGCCTGTTTTTTATCGCACAATTGCCACATCATCTTTTTGACGTGGCATTTGCGTTAAATAATATGATTAAACCAAGAGTGAATGAAAGATGCATTGATTAGTCGCGATGAATTACGCGAACTGCACCCTGTTCTGCAGGGTAAATATGGTGACAGGCTGATTGATTTCGGCATTAAAATATCGGCGTTGCATGTTCCCAACGAGATCTACAACCGCTCCAAACACTTAACCGGACCTGCATTCTGCAAGGATGTGCTGGACAAGCTGGAAATAAAACGCACTTTACGGAATGAACAAATCCTGGATAATTTCAAAAATGGGCCGTTCATCACTGTTTCCAATCATGCTTATGGGCATATCGACGGTATTGCCGCCATCGAAACTGTGGGCAGCCGGGTGGACAATTACAAGATGATGGTCAACATTATCCTCTCGTTTGTGGATACGATGTCCGAAAATTTCATCACCGTGAACCCGATGAAAAACGAGGAAAAAAACCGGTACACCTTCGCCGGAATCCGGGAAAGTATTGCCCATTTGCGTGCAGGACACCCGATGGGTTTTTTCCCTGCAGGAGCTGTCTCCAACCTTTATTTCAGGAAAGGCAGGTTTGAAATTGAAGATAGGGAGTGGCAGCCGGCAGTATTGAAGATCATTCAAAAATTACAGGTCCCGGTTATTCCCATGCATATCTCAGGCCAAAACAGCCCCTCTTTCTACCTGTCGAAAGTGTTTGGCTGGCGGTTCCGGAACCTCAGGCTTTGCCACGAGCTGTACAATAAAAAAGGCAAAGAGATGATCATCTCCTTCGGCAATCCTGTGATGCCCAAAGAAATAAAGCAGTTCGGAGACAACATCGCACAGTTGGGAGAATTCCTGAAAGCAAGGACATACGCCTTAAAATAATTGTTTATCTTTGAATTCTTAAACAGCACAGCATGGTAAAGCAATCCCTGCAACAGGTTAAACAACGTTTTGGCATCATTGGCAACGCCCCCGAACTGGATCGAGCCATTGACGTGGCTTTACAGGTCGCTCCCACCGACTTGTCGGTACTCATCACTGGAGAGAGTGGCGTTGGAAAAGAAAATTTTCCGCAAATTGTTCATCTATACAGTAAGCGCAAACATGGCCCCTACTTTGCTATCAACTGCGGCTCAATTCCCGAGGGCACCATCGACTCTGAACTTTTTGGCCATGAAAAAGGCTCCTTTACCGGTGCGACGGGGACGCGGAAAGGTTATTTTGAGGTAGCCGATGGAGGGACACTCTTCCTCGATGAGGCAGGCGAGCTGCCATTACCAACACAGGCTCGCCTACTTCGGGTGCTTGAAAGCGGCGAATTTATCAAAGTAGGTTCTTCGAAAGTGGAAAAAAGTGATGTACGTGTGGTGGCGGCAACCAATATGGACATGGTAAAGGCGGTGGAAAAAGGGAAGTTTCGTGAGGATCTTTATTACCGGCTCAACTCTGTTCCTATTCGCATACCGCCCTTACGGGACAGGAAAGATGATATTCCATTGCTCTTCAGAAAATTTGCAGGCGACTGCGCGGAAAAGTACATGATGCCTTCCATAACCCTGACGGATGATGCCAGGGAACTGCTGAAGAATTACCGCTGGCCCGGCAATATCCGCCAGCTGAAGAACATCACCGAACAAATCTCCATCATTGAACAGGAACGTGTGATTACTGCCGACATTCTACAGAAATACCTGCCGTACAATGAGGTAGGGATGCTCCCCGTTCCCCTGTCGCAGATTCATGATACCGAGCAAAAATCATTTGCCAACGAGCGGGAGATCTTGTATCAGGTGCTCTTCGACATGAAAAAAGACATTACCGATCTGAAGCAGGTAGTAAAGAGCATCATGGAAGGTTCAACAACCCATGCCACCTCCTTCAGCGCCTCCTCCGACCATCACGACTCGTCGGTCATTCCGAACGACAACACGAACGTATCCGTTCCTATGAAGTACGAGCCGGTCCCCAAGAAGATCGCGCTGGATGAAGCGGAGAGAAACGACATCCAGGAAGCCACCGAATACGAGGAAAGCACCCTGTCGATCAGCGAGGTGGAAAAAGAGATGATCATCAAAGCACTGGAACGGCATAATGGCAAGCGGAAACTGGCTGCTGCCGATTTGGGTATCTCAGAAAGAACACTTTACCGTAAGATCAAGGAATACAGCCTGTGATGTTGATTGTCAAAAACACGAAAAAAGAACATGAACATGATCCTATATAAGCACTCTTTCATTAAAACTGTCCTTATCCTCTTGCTGGTAAGTGTAGCGAGCTCTTGCAGAATGTCCTACACCTTCAGGACGGCCTCCATAGACTACGATCTCACCAAAACACTTTTTATTGGGCATTTCATCAACCAGGCCCCCTTGGTATATCCTCCTCTGGAGCAGCGGTTTAATGAGAAGATGAAAGATATGTTTACCCGCAACACCCGGTTGCAACTTGTGCAACAGAATGGCGATATGGAGATTGAGGGTGAGATTGTCAGCTATGAGTTGACACCTTTGGCCGTTCAGGAGGATGCATTTGCTTCTGAAACGCGTCTGACCATGACGGTGAGAATGCGTTTTCGCAACAACAAAATTGATGTGCCTGAAAGGGAAGAGACCATTTCGGCCAATCGCACATTCTCCAGCAACACAGTGTTCGACACGGTACAAGACCGACTGATCAATGAGCTGATCGACGAAGTTGTAGATCAGATATTTAATACAACGATGGCAAACTGGTGATGCAAAGATATTTCCATGAACAAGGAGGAGCTCTATAGATATATCAAAAATCCCGGGTCGCTGATGGAATCCCCGGCAGATTCACTCAGGGAAACCGTTTCAATGTATCCCTATTTCCACACATCCCGTTTGTTGTATACAAAATATTTAGACCTGATCAACAGCGATAATTACAACGAAGAACTCAGCACGACGGCTGTTTTGTGCACTGACAGGAGGAAGTTGTTTTATCTGATATACAAGGATGACTACCGTCGGCTGTTCGCTCAGCCTGAAGAAGCACCCCACAAGGCGAAAGACAGAACGGACGAACTACTCAACTCCTTCCTCTCCTCACTTGGTGAGGATGACACACACAAGACAATGATTGCAGAGACAGCGATGAGCATTGTGTCGACCGACTACCTTTCCTACTTAGAATCCATCGAGGAGGATACGGGCGGCGAACAGGAAGAAACCCAAAGCCTTCAGCACCAGGAAATTATTGATGCGTTTATCGAAAAAGCGGCCACCGACACCCTGTTCACGCCACACGACAGGCAGGAGGAGGAAGCTCAAAAGCCGGCCAAAGAAGATGACAGCAGTGAATTTCTGACGGAAACACTGGCTAAGATCTATATCAAACAAAAAAAATACACACAGGCACTTACAATTATTAAACGATTAAGTTTGAATTTTCCAAAAAAAAGTAGTTACTTTGCCGACCAAATTCGTTTTCTGGAATATTTGATTATGAACGATCGTTTTCGTTAAGCAAGATTAAACTTTGCCATTGTAAGAAGACGACAAATTACATTGAACAGAATAAAAACTAATAATATGTATATCTTTATTACCATCCTCATTTTACTGGCCTCCATACTGATGATTCTTGCCGTATTGGTACAGAAATCGAAAGGTGGCGGACTGGCAAGCGGATTTTCATCGACAAACCAGATCATGGGTGTGCGAAAGACGACCGATTTCCTGGAAAAATTCACCTGGACACTGGCGGGAGTCATGATTATACTGAGTATACTGACGGCCAAATACACGGCATCACGCAGCAATACTCCGCAATCGCAGGTAGAAGTACAACAACCTGCTCCCCTCAATCCCGGCACTGCTCCCGATGTGACTCCGGGGATGCCTATCCCTTCACAGGTACCGGCTCAACCAGCGCCGGAAGAGGGAACACCAACAGAGTAAATCATTTTGCGCTCGGTATATATTTTTCTCCTTTGGCTGGTGTCTTTCTTCGCCGGTGCACAGGGTTTCACGTATGATACCATCCGTGTGTCGCGGGATGATGCACGGAATATTCATCATCATAAACCACAACACGGCAATGACAAGGGAAAGACAGCCAGCATCGAGCACAGGAACATGGAAAGTAACCGGCCTTCCTTTTTTGAAAAAAGCAAACTCCGTTTTGGAGCAAACCTGGGCTTGTCGGTGAGCCGCAACTACACCAGGTTAGGCTTAGGGCCACAGATTGGGTATCAATTCAATCCACGTTTCATGGCAGGCACGGGCATCAAGTATTATTATTCGAAAGCAAGCACAACGGAGTATACCGTGAAAGATAATCTGCTGGGAGCAAATATCTTTGGTTACTTTTATCCTGTCTCTTTTGTTGCCGCTTTTGCTCAACCCGAATTAAACTATATCTGGTCAGACTTAACACAGGATTCCACCACAGAAACATTGTCACACAGCGGCCTCGTCCCTTCGTTGATCGTTGGTGCAGGGTTCCGGGTAGGGAGATCACACATTACATTGAACTATGATCTGGTCAAACACACCTACTCTCCCCACCCTACAGGAGTTTATCTGGGTGTTTCGGCATTCTTCTGATTCAATTCCTTATCCTTTTCCTTACCGGATGACGATATCACGTAAAATGGGGATTTCAGCGTAATCGTTTATTTTTTTGATCAGCCCCTCCTTGTTCATCAGCAGCTCGGCACGAAGCACAGCCGATGCAAGGTGAACATAGAGTACATTGCGGCTGAAATAGATATCTCTGGTATATTTTGAGACGCCCTCGCCCAGCACTTCGCGCCATCCCCTGACGGCACGGTGTTCGGCCAACTTTACTTTCAACGTACTGTTTTCATCGAAAAAGTCGGAAAGTGCTTCCGATAAGGGTTGTGCATTTTTCTTCAACATGGTCTCTTACTCATTCATCGGGTTAATTTCTCCGTCTATCACGGAATAGATGTGCGCGCTATTATCGGTCCGTTCCAAGATCCTGTCAAGCGATTCTCTGTTGGTATCAGACAAGAAAATCTGCCCGAATCCAGAGCCAGAGACAAGCTTCACAATCTCTTCCACCCGGTTGGCATCAAGCCGATCAAAAATATCATCCAGCAGCAAAATCGGCGTAGTATGCCCCGTTTGAAGCAGGAAGTGGAATTGTGCCAGCTTAAGCGAAACAAAGTAAGTCTTGTTCTGGCCCTGCGATCCTACCTTTTTAATAGGATAGCCGTCGAGCAGCATCTCCAGCTCATCACGGTGAATGCCGATTGTGGTATGGCCTACCGCCATATCACGACGTCTGTTTTTAAAAAGTGTCTCCCGAAAAGCGGCATCGTTCAGCTGCGACACATAATCGAAGGAAACGGACTCGCCCGATTGGCTAATGCGTCTATAAAATGTATTGAATATGGGTGTGAACTCGTCGATGAATGCTTTTCGTTTCCTGTGAATAAAGCTCCCGTCCTCGATCATCTGATCTTCCCAGAGCTCCAGCAAGGTCATATCGGCCATCTCATCCTCATTTTTCAGCAGCACATTCCGCTGATGCAAGGCTTTGGCATACCGAACCAGTGCACGCAGATATTCTTTGTCGAACTGAGAGATAGCCATGTCCATAAACTTCCGCCGCCCTTCGCTACCTCCGGTTATCAATTCGTTATCGGCCGGAGAGATCATCACGAGTGGAATTAATCCGATATGATCGGACAGCCGTTCGTACTCCTTCTTGTTTCGTTTAAACTGTTTCTTCTGACGACGCCGGATGCCGCTGTAAATTTCTTCGCGGGTATTATCTTCAAACAGGTATTTTCCCTGAAGCATGCACACCTCGGCATCGTGACGGATTATCTGCGAGTCGATGGGATTGGTATAACTTTTACAAAACGAGAGGTAATAAACAGCATCGAGTAGATTGGTCTTTCCCATCCCGTTGTTGCCGATGAAGCAGTTGATTTTGGGAGAAAACTGCAATTCGGCCTGTAGCAGGTTTTTATAGTTAATTATGGAGAGTTCTTCTAAAATCATTTTCTTTACATCTTTTTCACACCGTTGGCGTCACCAGTCGCTTACGTGCAGTCTTTACCGGGAAAAGACCGGTTATTCCTCCAACAGCAGCCGCTGCAGGTCTTCGGGAGAGATATTCATTTTCAACCTTCCCTGTGAGGCAAACGAGATCTTTCCTCGCTCCTCCGATACGATGATTACTTTGGCATCGGTCTCCTGCGATATTCCTAGTCCGGCACGATGTCTCAACCCCAGGTGGGTGGGAATATTCGGGTTTTGGGAAATGGGCAGGATACATCCCGCAGCTTTCACTTTCTGTCCGACAATAATCATGGCTCCATCGTGCAATGGGCTGTTTTTAAAGAAAATATTTTCGATAAGTCGAGAAGATATATCTGCATTGACTATTTCGCCGGTCTGCTCGTAAAGGCCCAGGTGAATGTCACCCTGTATGGCAATGAGTGCCCCCGTATTGGCTTTCGACATGTTCATGCAGGCCAGCACAATGGCCGTGAGGTGCGAATTGTCCTTTTTCTCCTTCTCACCCGGGAAAAAAAGTCTGGTGATAAAATTCCAACCTTTTTTGGAACCAAGCGACATCAGAAAACGACGGATCTCATCTTGAAAGAGAATGACCAGCAAAAACAGCCCCACACTTACAAACTGATCGAGGATGGATCCGAGCAGCACCATATTGAAAACCCGCGAGACAAGCACCCAGATCACCATGAATACAAGGATCCCGATGAACAGAGGGCGCAAGCCCGATATTTTAACCAGCCTAAACAGGTAGTACAGAAGAAGCGCTACCAGCAATACATCGATAAAATCTTTAACTCCGAAATGTGCAAACATAACAATATGGCGCCGGTTATTGATCAAACTCGGTTATCTTCCCCACAATCTTAACGCACTCTACGGCTTCCTTCACATCGTGGACGCGTAGTATGCCGGCCCCTGAAAGCAGCGCCATCGTGTTAAGTACAGTCGTACCGTTCAGGCTCTCTTCCGGTGAGGTACCCAGCAGCCTGTAGATCATCGACTTTCTCGAAATCCCGACCAGAATGGGCTCCTCAAAGATATGAAAATATTTCAGATAAGCCATCAATTCATAGTTTTGAGATAACGTTTTACTAAATCCAAAACCGGGATCAATAATCACGTCATTCACGCCAAGCAGATTCAGTTTTGCTTTCCGTTCGGAGAAATAATAAAGAATTTCCTGGATAAAATCTGCATAATCCGTGAACTGCTGCATAGTCTGGGGTACCCCCCGCATATGCATCAGCACATAAGGCACCTGCAGCTGTGCTACCACAGGAAACATCCGCTCGTCAATCTGTCCTCCGGAAATATCGTTGATGATGTCGACACCATACTCCTCCACGGCTTGTTTTGCCACATCAGCATAAAAGGTGTCGACGGAAAGGATGGCGCGGGGAAATTCTCTGCGGATAGATTTTAGCGCGGGCATAAGCCGTTCTGCTTCTTCTTTTGCAGAGAGGAATGTGGAGAAGGGTGTAGTAGATTGTGCACCAATATCGATCATACTGCCCCCTTCCTCAATGATCTGTCGGCATCTTTCGATGATCCCCTCCTCAAACTGCCTCCTGCTTGCAGCATAGAACGAGTCGGGCGTGATATTGATGATTCCCATTACCCGGGGCACCGACAAATCGAGCAATGTTCCCTGTATGTTTATCGTCTTTTTCATTACAGCACTGAATTCGGATCCTTAAACGGATAATCTACCGTGAAGTGCAACCCCCTGCTTTCCTTGCGCGCCATTGCCTGTTTGATCACCATATATCCCACTTTGATGATGTTACGCAATTCACAGATATCGCGCGAGACCACAGAGCGGTGAAAAAAATCCTCGGTTTCCCGGAAGAGGATATTCAGGCGGTCCATGGCACGCTGCAGACGAAGGTCGGAACGTACAATGCCCACGTATGCAGACATCAACTGCCCCACCTCCTTGTAGCTTTGCGTAATCAGCACCATCTCTTCCGGAGAGGTGGTGCCTTCGGCATTCCATGCAGGGATATCCTCTCTGAATGAATACTGACTGAAAAGAGGCAGCGAATGTTTTGCCGCCGCATCGGCAAAGACCACTGCCTCGATGAGCGAGTTGGATGCCAGACGATTTGCACCGTGCAGACCCGTACAGGCACATTCGCCGTTTGCGTAGAGCCGGCCGATGCTGGTCTCCCCATCCAGGTTTACCTTGATCCCCCCACAGAGGTAATGGGCAGCAGGAGCCACCGGTATCATCTCTTTGGTGATGTCAATGCCATAGGTGAGACACTTCTGATAGATTCCGGGAAAATGCTTACGGGTTTCCTCCGCCTGTTTGTGTGTCACGTCCAGATAGACATGGTCTTCCCCTCTTTCTTTCATCTCGGTATCTATTGCCCGGGCCACGATATCGCGAGGTGCAAGTGAACCGCGTGTGTCATACTTATGCATAAACTCCTTCCCGTCGAGCGTTTTCAACACCCCCCCATAACCACGCATCGCCTCGGTGATGAGGAACGAAGGTCTTGCACCCGGATGATAGAGCGCCGTGGGATGAAACTGCACAAACTCCATTCCCTTAATTTCTCCTTTCGCACGCGCTACCATGGCAATACCGTCACCGGTAGCGACCAGCGGATTGGTCGTTGTCTGATACACGGATCCAATACCTCCGGTAGCCATCATGGTCACACGGGAGAGGAACGTTTCAATCGCATTGGTCTTCTGATCGAGAATGTAAGCTCCGTAACATTCAATGCCGGGCGTATGGCGGGTGACAACCTGCCCCAGGTGATGCTGTGTTAGGATCTCTATAGCAAAATGATGGTCGAAGACATCGATGTTCGGATGATTGCGAATCGTATTGATTAGGCTGACCTGAATCTCGGCTCCGGTACTGTCTTTGTGATGTAGGATGCGGAATTCGGAATGGCCCCCTTCACGATGAAGGTCGAAATTCCCTTTTTCATCCTTATCAAAGTCCACTCCCCAGCTGATCAACTCCCTGATCTGGGCAGGAGCTTCCTTTACTACCTTCTCCACTACCTCCACATCGCATAATCCGCCACCGGCATCGATCGTGTCGGCAATGTGTTTTTCAAAGTTATCCCACGGGTTTGTTACCGAGGCAATTCCTCCCTGTGCATAATAGGTATTGGCATCTTCCAGCGGATTTTTCGCTATGATAGCTACCTTCCCCTGCTTTGCCACTTTCAGGGCATAACTCATCCCGGCAATGCCGGAACCAATCACCAGAAAATCATATCTGCGGACCATTTTCTCACTGTTTTGGATTACAAGATGCAAATGTACGCAATTATTCAGGTTTTTTTGCAGCAACGCTCCACTTTTCCGGTCGTGTAACACCCACAAATAAACATTGTTAAAAAGCACTGTTTTATTTGCAGATATCCGCCAATTGCTTTTCTTTGTATCTAAATGAGAAGGAACCGCTTAACATCTTTTTATCGTATGAAAAACTTATTGTTGTTTTTATTTTTTTTTAGTCTTTCTGCCCTGTCCGGACTCTATCCGGCAAACAGCGTGCAGCAGAAAGATTCCACTTTCGTGCTTCGCGGGAGGGTGTTGGGCGGTGACACAAGCCAACCCCTGGTCAACGCGAGTATCTCCGTTGAGCGAGTGAATGTATCGAGCATCACCAATCAGGATGGATATTTTTCCATACGGGTTCCTGCTTCCACTAAAAATGCGCAACTGATCATTCACTACCTGGGATACGAAAATAAAGAGATTCCGGTAATCACACTGATCGACAGCCCCAACAACCACATCACCCTGAGTCCCTCTCCCATTCAACTCGGTGAATTGCTGGTTGTGTCCGGTGACGGCACCAATCTTGTTCGGGAAGCTTTGCAGCGAATTCCCGACAATTACTCTGCCGACCCGGGCATGATGGTTGCTTTTTACCGGGAATCGGTAAAGAAGGGGTCGAACTACATCTCGCTGGTTGAGACAGTCCTGGACGTGTATAAAGCATCGTATCGTTCCTACAGCAACGACCAGGCACGGATTTACATCGGACGAAAAGCGACGGATATCTCACCGCGGGATACGGTATTGTTGAAATTCCAGGGAGGCATCAGCGATGCGTTGATGCTCGACATTGCCAAGAATCCGGAAATTGTCTTCGGCACGGATGCGGCCGAATATGCTTTTCATATCGAGGGGTTAATCAACATTAACAACAAACCGCACTACATCATCACGTTCATGCCAAACCCCGGAATAGAAGATATCCTCTTCAGAGGGAAAATATATCTGGATGCGGCAACGCTTGCGTTTGCCCGCATGGAGTTTAATATGAATGTGGAAGACCGAAAGGATGCGGCAGCCATTTTTATTCGGCGGAAGCCATCCAAGATGCGTGTTGAAGTCAATAATGCTCATTATGTTGTGAACTATATGGAGAACAATGGGAAATGGCAGTTTAACTATAGCGGCACCCAGGTGTCGTTCCGGGTGAGATGGACAAACCGCTTCTTCGGCCTGTTTGCGACCACCTATACCATTGCCTCAGAGATTGCCGTTACCGACCGTTATAGCGACAATGTGGTGAAATTTCCCCGCAACGAACGCATTCATTCGACCGACGTAATTGCCGAAAAGGTGGAATATTTTCTCGATCCCAACTTCTGGGGCGAGTATAATGTGATTGAACCCGATCAGCAAATCAACGATGCAATCAAAAGGCTAAGTGGCAAATTACTTCGTAGAAAATAAAAGAGGAAACTATTTGTAATTAAAAAATTTAAGGGTATCTTTGCAACCCAAAATGTTTTTAAACGTAATATATTACAAACAAGTATGTATTTAGATTCTGCCAAAAAGAAGGAAATCTTTGCAAAGCACGGGAAGTCTAACACTGATACTGGTTCACCTGAAGCCCAGATAGCATTGTTTTCCTACCGTATTTCGCATTTGACTGAACATTTGAAGTCAAACAAAAAAGATTATAACACAGAAAGAGCATTGAGAATTTTAGTTGGTAAACGTCGTCGTTTGCTCGATTACCTGATTGAAGTTGATATTGAACGCTATCGTTCCATTATCAAGGAGCTGGGTATCAGAAAATAATTTTCTCGAAAATAACGGATTACCGAGGATAGCGACAAGCTTTCCCGGAACATGGTAAGGCCGGTTATTTATCAAAGAATGAAAGAGGACAGAATCCATGATTTTGTCCTCTTTTTTTCATCTATTCAAACCTTTGTCGCAAAATATTTACGCATCGAAAGGAGGATATGTCCTAAAAACATATTTAAAAACTATGTTTTATAATATGTTTTTTTATTTTGCATATTCAAAAATGCGGCCTATCTTTGCATCGATAACCTAAAACAATCTTTTTTACCTTAATGCTGATATCACGTTAACCATTAACAAAAGAGGACTTCTCGGTCGAGGTGTCCTCTTTTTTTGTGAAGAACGAGCGCGGGACGGAGCATGACAATAATCATGACTTCCATCTTGGAATTAGTCATTATAATCTGCAATACCACTTAGTGAATACTGCTGTCTAAGTACTTGTAACGCTTTATGAATTAGCTTTCTGCTTGAAGAATAAGTTATATTCAACTCTTTTTCTATCTTCTCATATTCAAGTTCTCTGATGTATTTTAAATAAACAATTTGACGTTGACGTCTTGTGAGCTTGTTCAACAATCCTGCAATTAAATTATTAACAATCTCTTCATCTTCAACAGAAATAAGGTGGTCTTCGGCAGTTTTTTCTAACTGTGGGATCAAACAGGTGGTTTCTAATTCGGAACAGAGACATACATATTTCTTTTCTGATTTGCAAATGTCTAACAAACGATTTTTTAACGAAATGAAAAGATAATGTTTCATGTTTTCAATCTGACAAGTGCACACTTCATCGGAAAATAATTTACAAAAAACATCATGAATGGCATCCATGATAAGGTCTTTGTTAAAACCTAAATGCAAGGCAAACCAATACATTTCATCTATGTATTTATTGTATATTATTTCTATCTCATTATTATCCATTGAGTAACGAAGGTCATAAATGATATGAATAATAAAATCTTATTGCAAAGATGGGAAAAATATCCTGTCCTTAATTTATTATTTGATTTTTTTGCAAATATAGGGAACAAAATTAAACGGAAATCGTCATTTTAAAACAGAAACGTAATAATCAGACAATTATTGAGCTACAAAAATCATTTTAGCAATGATACGAGACCTCGACCCGCCACTTAATGGTGTTACAGACTTATTAACAAATAAGCAATTTTTAGAATGGAGAATTGCGCCCAATGATCAATTGGATGAATATTGGAAGTGCATGCAGCAAAAACATCCAAATTTATCGCATGAAATTAAAAAGGCAGATGAATATATTCAACTTTATTTATACAAAACACAACAGTTGACTTTAAAGGAAAAACAAGCTCTTTTACAACGAATTCAACAATCCCGATCATTGTATCGAAAGAATGCCAAGTCAGGCAATGTGTGGATAAGAATTGCGATCGCAGCATGCCTGTTAATCTTTTTATCGATAGGATCTTATTTAGTTTTAAAGAAACAAGAGGCTGTAATCTCCACAAAACCAATTATAGGAAATATGCTGGAGTCAGAAAATGTACAATTTATAATTGGAGAAAAAAGAATCAATTATCAAACTGACATTGACATCATCATCCACAAAGGGGTCGCTTATATTGATAAATTAGACCAACATCTTACACTCGGTAAAAATGAAATAAATAAGTTGATTGTTCCTTATGGGAAAAGATCCAAAATTCAACTTGCAGATGGAACGGTGATTTGGTTAAATTCAGGTTCTATAATGGAATTTCCGACTGATTTCAGTAAAAATTCCAGGCTTATAAAATTGGAAGGAGAGGCTTATGTTGAAGTAGCGCACATGAAAGATAATCCATTTCAAATACAAACAAGCAATTTTTTTTTGAAGGCAATTGGTACCAAATTCAATATTTCGGCATATGATGGTCTTGCAAAGTTTGTTGCATTAACAGAAGGATGTGTTGAATTAAGCGATGAGAGCCAGTCAATCTGCAGGCTTTCTCCAAATGAAGTCGCATTTTATGAATCACCAGGTACTTTCAATAAAAAGGAAGCGGACCTTGAAAGATATGTGAGCTGGGTGGATAATTACATAATTCTTGACGATACTCCCTTTATTGACCTATTAAAGTACCTTGAGAGATACTATAATTTATCGTTTGATCATTCTTACAGACAAGACTTGCAAAAAATTACCTGCGTTGGAAAACTATATTTATCGGAGAACCTTGATAATGTATTGACCTCAATCGCATTATTGTCTAACACGAAATATTCAAAACAAGAGAACAGAATATATTTCGAATAAAAATAACAAGCATGTACAAGTAAATGATTCCATTATTTTTTTATCGACTCAGCAATAAAATATGTTAATCCATGAAACGAGCATGATAATTGCTTCTACACAAGAGCATGACTAAAAGCGAGTTCCATATGACACCTTTAAAATCAATAATTTTAATCAGATGAAAGACAGTTTATTTATTAAAAAAAGGGAGACCAACAATCCCTATTATTCATTAAGGAAACTGGGGATTTTAGTGTTTTTTGTTTCCGTACTGGGGCTGAATGTGTCGGCTATGGTAAACCTTTCTGATGCAAGAATCAATTTAATGTTTGAGGATGTGCCAATAAAAGATGTTTTTTCAGAAATTGAAAAACAAAGCGATCACATCTTTATGTTTTCTGGGGATTTAAAAAAAGAAATCAGTAAAAAAATTACCGTTCACGTAAACTCGGCGTCGTTGAGTGAAATTCTTGATATCGTCACACATGGAACAGATTTAAAGTACAGGATCTTGGATAAGCAAATTGTAATTTATAAATCAGATACCGC